>JAJRPH010000530.1 GCA_024280875.1 Deltaproteobacteria bacterium
CGGCTGGTGGTGGGGCCTGAAGACGGACGTGCGGAAAAAATCGTGCCTATGACTCATATGCTTGCAAATGTGCATGAGATCTCCGGAACGGGAACCATTTTTCCGGACAAAGATGGAAAACCGGTGCTGCATATGCATATGGCCTGCGGCAGGAACAATGATTCCGTAACCGGATGCGTCAGGACCGGTGTTAAGGTATGGCATGTTATGGAAGTGGTTCTTTTTGAATTGATTAACTGTAGCGCCAAGCGATCCTATGATTCTGTGACGGGTTTTGATTTGCTGTCACCGTGATAGCCGAGATTGGCACATCAACTGCGTCAAATGTTTCTCCGCATAAGCGACTATAGCGAAAAAGCATTTTCCTTGTATATGCACCAATCTCGACAATCACTCAACTTAGGTATTAAAAATTAGAAATCGATGACAACTTAGTCGGCAAAAATAGCCGACACCTAATTATTGAAAGTGAGGAGAAGGCGAGTGATCGTACCTGTTGTTCTGGCCGGAGGCTCCGGCACGAGGCTCTGGCCCATGTCCCGTGAATTTTATCCCAAACAGCTGCTTAATCTGGCCGGTGAGCACACCATGCTTCAAAATACGGTTTTGCGACTGGCCGGTTTTGATCAGATGGCGTCACCGGTGATAATCGGAAATAAGTCACAGCGGTTTATTGTAGATCAGCAGCTTGCGGCAGTCGATATTCGCCCGGCAGGTATTTTGCTGGAACCTTTTGGAAGAAACACAGCGTCTGCGGTTGCTGTTGCCGCATTAAAAGCAGTGGCAATGAACCCGGAATCTTTGATACTCGTGCTTCCATCGGATCATTTGATCGACGATATACCGGAGTTCCATAAAGCCCTGCGAACCGGTCAACGTTTTGCCGAGCTTGGATTTCTGGTTACTTTCGGCATTGTGCCTGACCGGCCGGAAACCGGTTATGGGTACATTCGTCAGGGGCAATCGGCGGACGCCCTGATTGAAGGTTTTTCAAATGGTCTTAAGGCCTATTCGATTTATGAATTTGTTGAAAAACCGGATCTTCAGACTGCAAAACAGTATCTGAAAACCGGGAATTACTGCTGGAACAGCGGTATGTTTATGTTTAAGGCGGCCAGGGTGTTGGAAGAACTGAAGCGATATGTGCCGGAGATTGTTAATGCCTGTGAGAAATCATTTAAAAACGGCCGGTCTGATCAGGGGTATTTTTATCTTGAGAAAGAGGCGTTTGGGCAATGTCCATCGGATTCCATTGATTATGCGGTCATGGAGAAGACGGACCGCGGCATCATGGTGCCCCTTGACGCCGGGTGGGATGACCTGGGTTCCTGGGAGGCGTTGTGGAATGTGGGTGAGAAAGATGAATCCGGAAATGTAATCAGCGGCGATGTGTTCTGCGTTGACGTGGAAGACTCTCTGGTAATTGCCCAGAACAGGCTGGTGACGGTTTTGGGTTTAAAGAACCTGGCAGTTGTGGAAACGCCGGATGCCCTGCTGGTATCGTCATTGTCCAATACGCAAGGCGTGAAGAAAATCGTTGATGCGTTGAAAGAAGAAAATCGGAAAGAAACGCAGGTCCACATAAAGGTTATTCAATCATGGGGATTTATTGAAACAGTAGATGTTGGTGAAAATTTTCAGGTCCGCAAAGTGATGGTTTCTCCTCAGGCATCATTTAATTTAAATGGCCATTCATACCGTGCAGTTAACTGGATGATCCTTGAAGGCGAAGCCCGTCTGTATATCGACGCTGAATTTCTTGAATTGTCGACGCATCAATCGTTTTCTTTCGAGTCCGGCAAGTTAATTCAACTTGAGAACATCAAACAGACGCCTCTGATTTTTATCGAAATCATATCCGGAAGTCATGCGGGAATAGACCATTTTGGTATAAACTTTTAACCTCTTTTTTTAAATAACCATTTGGTATCGCACACGGAAACAATCGAAGGGAAAATTTATGGAACCGATGCAGGCAATTATACTTGGAGTTATTCAGGGGTTAACAGAGTTTTTCCCGGTGAGCAGTTCAGGGCATCTGGTGATTTTTCAACAGATGATGGGGTTAAAAGAACCGGTTCTGATGTTTGATATCAGTCTTCATGTGGGAACGCTGGCGGCAATTATTTTATATTATCTTAATGATATTATCCGTATATTCAAAGCGTGGTTAAGATGGGTACGATCGGTATCCGGCCGGGGGGGGCAATCCGTGAAACTTTCGAGTGCGGAGATCAGCGATACCCATATGGCATGGCTGATTGTTGCCGGTTCAGTGCCGACAGCAGTTATCGGTTTCGGGTTTCATATGATATCACAAGTATTATTTTCTTCGCTGACTATTGTCGGGATTTCACTGATGATAACCGGCGGGATTTTGCTGGGAACGCGGTGGGTGCATCAGGTAAAGGATTCTGTATCGGATTTTTCAATCAAAAAGGCTTTATTAATTGGCACAATCCAGGGGATAGCAGTAATGCCGGGTATCTCCAGGTCCGGGTCAACGATTTCAGCGGCTTTGTTTTTGGGCGTCAAACCTGAAACGGCCATTCGATATTCATTTTTGCTTTCAATACCCGCTATTCTCGGTGCCCTGGTTTTGCAGATCTTTACCGATCCTTCAGGTGGCGGAAATGTATCTTCGGGCGTTATGGCCACCGGTCTGGTCACTTCGTTAATCGTCGGGTATGCCGCCCTGAGCCTGCTGGTGAAAATGGTTCAAAAAGGGCATTTATATCTTTTTGCCCCGTATTGTTTTGTTCTTGGGGTGATCGCTTTGATCATCGGGGGGTGAATCGTTTTCGTTTTATACGCCGGGATATTCAAATTTGATGATCTGGTTTTTCCCATGACTTTTGGCGGCATAAAGTGCCTTATCCGCATAGTCAATCATATTATCAGGGGTGACTGATGGCTCGGGTACGCATGAAACCACCCCGATACTGACGGTGACCCAGTTGCTGACCGTTGAAGATAAATGGGGAATTTTTAGTCCAATGACATGTTCCCGTATGTTCTCCGCCAGATTTGCCGCCATGTCGCTCTCAACGCCAAACAGAACAATCGCAAACTCTTCTCCGCCGTAACGGGCTATAAAATCACTTTCCCTTTTGATAGTGTCGTGAATCGCTCCGGAAATGAGTTTTAAGCAATCATCTCCGGCAAGATGTCCGTAGGTGTCGTTATAAAGTTTGAAATTATCGATGTCCATCATCAGCAGGGAGATGGGAATGGCCAGACGGGTGCCGGAAGCCAGGAGTTTTTTAAACATATAATCAAAATAACGCCGGTTGGGAATGCCTGTTAAGCCGTCGGAGTTTGAAAGACGTTCAAGAAGGACGTTTGCCCTTTCAAGCTTCATCGTAGTTTCCACAAGGTGCTTCTCTCTCTCCCGGAGACGGTCCACTTCAGCTTTGAAATGCAGGATGGAACGAACCCTTGCATGGAGTTCAAGCTTGTTGACCGGTTTCGGCAGAAAATCGATGGCGCCGGCTTTAAAAGCCGTCTCGATATGTTCGGACGATGAATAGGCCGTGAGAATCACAATGGGAATGTGTGCGCTGCGCTGGTCATTTTTGATCAATCGGCACGCCTCGATACCGTCGACTCCCTGAAGAACAATATCCATAAGAATCAAATCAATTTCGGGCTGTTGATCATTTTTGTCTGAATATAAACCAAGGATCTTAAAAGCATCTTCAGCAGAATCCGCCTGAATAATGTCTGTATATCCACCGTCTCTTAAAAAAGAGTCGATAATCTTGCGGGTTACCGGGACATCATCAATAATGAGGATGGCCATTATTTCTCCGAATTATTTATTGTTTGTATGGTTTGAATATTTAAAAATACCGGGTTCCCTATTGAGGGGAAAAATGGTTGCGTGTCTTTAAAAATTAGTCATTCTATCTATCCGGCTGTTGAGAAACTATTGCACTTTATTTTGCCTGCGTTCATGACATTTTTCAATACCCTGCCAAAGGCACCCGGAAATATATTATAGAGTTGTCGGGACAATATCATCCGGCATTAGTTTATAACTATAGATAAAATATATAATTTTGTCAAATAATTCAAAAAAATAAGTATTCTCAGGATGTCGGCTGATGATACTTCCTAAGCAGATCAGTTACTTCTTTTACCGGATTGAAGGTGACTTCCGGGACCTCTACAAAAGCCGTGATCCAGAAAGCCATTGCGCCATTCCACAGGCCGGGAAGTTCAAGGGCCTTAAGATCCCGGCCGTTCTCTGATTTATTTGAAATAAAAACAGCCTGGTGATCCACATATTCTGGCAAGTCGAATAATTCTCCCCGCCAGTTTCTGATACCGCACACGATATCAACCGGGTTAAAATGTGTCAGCTGGTTTAATATGGATTTCTGATGTTTGTCGTCAAGGTCTATTTGGGAGGACTCGACAATCTGCAGCGATATATTATTTTCATTGTCTTTTGTCCAGAATGGCCCCCCGCCGGGTTCACCGGTATTCGGCACCATGCCGCAGACCCTGAGCGGGCGATCTAACAGCTGGATCAGGGTTTTTTGTTTTTTCCCAACAGGAGCAGCCTCAAAGTTGTCCGGTAAATGGCAAGAGAGTTCGGTTTTTAAAAATCCTGTTGTTTGCAGAATCAGTGAGTCATTCAGCGGTCTCTGGTGCAGCTGATTTAAAAAATTGAATATTTGCAGTTGCAGTTGCATGAGATATCCGCATAGAATTTTTTTCCATTCAATCGTTTCTGTGATAAAATGATCATGGACGACATTGTCAATGTTTTTGATAAATACGATATCTTCGTCCAACTGATTTAAATTGTTGATTAATGCGCCATGCCCCCCGGGTCTGAACAGCAGGCTCCCGTTGGAAAGCCTGAATGGCCGGTTTTGAGAATCCACGGCAATGGTGTTTGTATTAATTTTCTGCGTGGAGAAAGTGACGTCAAATCTTGTCTCAAGCTGGTCTTCGTAAAAAGGTTTTATGTCCTGGAAAAAGGAGAGAAACCGTTGCCGATCTTGGGGGGACACGGTAAAATGGAGTTTACATTCATTAGCACCGGTCCTGGCATAACCACCTGCTTCAACTAAATGTTCTTCAAAGGCAGTCCGGGTATAATTCCCATAGGAATGAAATTTGATTAAGCCTTTTGGGAGCATGGCATAATTTAAGTATTTTTCCGCCAGTAAATGCCGGAGGATTTTTTCAGGATTTTGAGTGGCGATCAATGTATCAAGATCCATGTCCTTTTTTGCTATAGACGTTTTCAGATCGTCATAGAATGCAAATCGACGGCAGTTATTCATAAAATAAGCAAGATCATCACTATCCCGGCTTTTCTGAAGCGATTGTTTTTGTTCGCCGCGTTGCTGTGCCTGGGGAGTAAAAATAAGCTTTTTAAACATCCGGGTGGCAGCCCCTGAAGCGGGTACAAATTTGATTAATTTTTTTTTTAAGCCTTGGGTGTTATATAAATGGATACACTGTTCAATTATATCAGGGGGAAGTTTCCTGATTCCATCGCCAACCGTGCAGGGGCGATCCAGCTTGACAAATGGTGTGCCCCGGTGAAACAATGACAGCTGCGAATCGATTTTTTTTTGGGTCTGGCCGATTTTTTTTATTTGATCAATGTCATTTTTGCTGAAGTTGAACTGATTCATTATCACTCCGGTAAAAGGTTCATTATCACTCCGGTAAAAGATTATTGGAAAGGTTGCCATATCGTGGACAGCCCTTCAAAAGCGATACAACCCTGTATGAATAACTATGGATACATCAATTATGATTGATATTAGTAGAAAGAGGCAAAATGGTAAACACAAAAGATACGTTTGAGCAGAGTTTTCCTGTATTTGATTATGATGATTTTTTGGATCGGATTGATGGCGATGTCGACCTTCTGAAAGAAGTCATTGAAATTTTTCTTAAAGACACTCCGGGACTGTTGGCGAATTTATACTCGGGGATCATGAGCGGTGAAGCCGAAGCAGTGGAAAGGGCTGCTCACACCCTGAAGGGGGCGGCTGCAAATATTTCAGCCAAACGACTGCAGCATCTTTCGCATCATGTTCAGCTGATGTTAAAAAAAGATAATGCCGCGCCCCTTGAGTCAGTGATTGGGGATTTTGAAGAGAACTTTAAAAAATTGGATCACGTGTTAAGAGGCTATCTGGTCAAATAGTGTCTGCTACATTTCATTTTTTGATGGATATTCCCGATTGGTCCAGAACTGACGATACATGGCATTAAGCACACGTTTAAACAGAAACATCATGAGTGCATCGCACGGCATTTCTTTTTCCAGCATACGACTGAGGTCGTCATGGCGTTCGGTCTGAATTTTCAGACTTTCCATTCCTTTTAAAATATTGACCACTTTCTCACGGTTGGCTGACGGCAGTTGTGGCTGATACGTGCCGTTTTCCCATTTCTTTCTGTATTTAGCCACCTGATCGGATGAGGCGTGATAAAGTTTTTGACCGTATTCTTTTAAATAGGGCTTGGAATTGATTCGCATCTTGATTGCCTTTTTGATAACTGCTTTTTCATTTTGCAACTCATCTTTCAGCATCTCGATTACGGGTTCCGGCAGTTTGATATTCAGGTTGCTGAATTTGTCCAGATGGATTTTAATTTTTTTATGACATTCCATAGCCGCTGTACTCCAGAAGATCCAGCTGATACTTTTTAAGGTGTCTGGTAAGGATTTTTTCTCCTTGACTGCTGTTTTCTTAATCTCAAAGATTTTCTGCATAAGTTTTGCTGTTTTTACAAACAGGGTTCTGCCGGTGGCCACGTTAAAAATCATGCCGATGGCTGCATACCAGTCCTGCATATACAGTACACGACTTGTTTCTTTGCCAAACAGTTTGTATAGATTTTTATTTTTGAACAAATGATGCGGTGTCATAAACGGGAAAGTACCGGCAAGCAGGGGTTGCCTCATTTTTGCGGGATCATCGTGATCAAGGTGAACGGCTGTTTCCAGATCAATTAACCCTAATGAAAAAGCTTCCGGATTGTTCAGGAAGTTATCCGCTCCGTCAAAATTTCCGGCAATAAAAATATTGTCAGGTTTTAAATCCCGGATGGCAATATCTTGATTGGTTAAATGGTATAATAGACTTAAAATATTGATAATAAGTCCTTCGATGCTTTTCCGGTTGTTGTCGAATATTTTTTTGCTGATATACTTTTCTGAAATACCTCTGTATTGAATGACCGCTGCCTCTTTTTCTTCCATCAAAATATCAAGCAGCTGATTAAGGTCTTCCGAGAAAATGTCGGACAGTTCATTTCCGTCAATTTCAAGTTTTTCCCCGGCCAGTTTGAAATAAAACCATTCCTGTTTTTTGTAGACCGGGACAGCTTCATAGTTCTCATGCTGGGGAAGAAGAATATCAATAATTTTACCATACTCGTGATAGAGATTGTTAATTTTGAAAAAAACGTCGTCATACTGATTGCCGTAAAGGGCTTCAAACGCATAAATATCTTCAAATATGCTGGTGTTTTTCAGCATTTCATTCTGGGCGCGTGTTTTGTCATGAATTTTATCGATCATCTGGTTAAAAAATGTGCTGCGGGACAGACTCATGAAAAGCACGAATCCTTTGCCGATTTTTAAGTGCTTCTGAAGACGGGGATGAGACGTCAATAGATGAATGTATTTATCTTCAAGCTTGGTATCTGTCTCAGAGGGAAAACTCAGATCCGGAACCATGTTTAAAATGGCGGACAGGGAGGGGGAAAGGCAGTGAATGGCCGGGGTCAGCTGATTGACAATGTGATGTTCGTTGCTAATGTATGCCAGGTATTTTTTAAAATCCGTAAATGGCTTTGGCGGTATTTTGATGACCAGTTGATCATCATAGATGACCTTAAAACAGGTGCTTTTACTTTCAACAGTGTCGCCCAGTTGACAAATACTCATGCGGCGGGTTTCCCATTGCGCACCGGATCTTACACGAAGTTCATAGATCTCATCCGGCCCTGAGCCGGAGGGCAGTAGTGCATATTCCAGAGCATTACTTCCCGGGTTCGGATTTTTACATTGAAGCTTGAACAGGTTCAAAAAAAAATCGATAATTTGTTCTTTATCAGACATTTTCTCGTCCATGAGAATTCTACAGAAATGCTGTTTTTGTTAAAAAACGTCATTATAACTATATCAAACAGTTATATTTTGCAAGCAGATTTGTACGGATCGGCCGCTTGATCATGTGTATTAATTAATTATGACAAACTCGTAAAAAGTTAAATTTCGATGGCAAAGAAAAAAGCTTCAAATTTAAGGCGCGCAAATCCTGAGTAATGATTTGTACTTAGCGTACCATGAAACACGAAGGATGTAGCGCAACACAGAATTTGGGCTTTTTACGAAGCCATCAATTATCCGCCGATGGATACCATCTGCTCAGGTTGTGCAAGTGGGGAAAGCTTTTCCGGATGCTGAAAGGGTTTTCGGGCAACTGCATTTAAAAATACGGATTTAAGATCATTATCCAGCAAGCCCAAGCGTATTGGGGTTTTAATGTCTTCGCTGATGTTAGATAAAAGGCAGGTGAGAATATGGCCGTCCGCAGTCAGCCGCAGCCGGTTGCATGCCTTGCAGAAATGATTGCTCACCGGGCTGATGAATCCGATTTCGCCCATTGAGTCTTTAAATCTGTATCGCGCAGCCGGGCCGTCATTTGTGCCTCTTGCGATGGGGATTAAATCTCCAAGTGTCTCAATCTTTTTCTTTATTTCCGCTACCAGCAATGGCCTGATGGCCGGCGCGGTAGTTTTTCCAATGGGCATGAGTTCAATAAACCGGATATGAAACGGATATTTAAAAGAAAGTTCCGCCAGTTGAGTCAGGTCATCATTATTGACACCGTTGATCACCACCACGTTCAGTTTGATGGGATTAAATCCGTGTTGAAGAGCAATTTCGATGCCTTCCCATACCTGTTTAAATACATCATGCCCGGTGATCTGTTGGTATTTTTCAGGATTTAATGTGTCGAGACTGATGTTTAATCGTTTGACGCCGGCGGATGCGATCCGGTTGATGTGCTGTTTGAGTAAAACCCCGTTGGTCGTTAGCGAAATGTCTTTTAATCCATCAATAGCGGCAAGGTGTTCCAGAAAATTACAACACCCTTTTCGTGCCAGTGGTTCGCCGCCGGTAATCCGGATTTTATTAATGCCAAAGCTGACGCTAAGTCGGGCAATCCGCAGGATTTCTTCATAGCGCAGAACCTCCTTATGAAGCAATTTTTGTCTGGGCAGGCGTGGATTGCAGTACATGCAACGCAGGTTGCACCGGTCGGTAATGGATATCCTCAGGTAATTTAAATGTCGTTTGTAGCGATCAATGAGTTGGTGCTCTTGCAATTTTAAAAATTCCTAAAATTTAGGGGTTATGGTTAACAAACTCGTAAAAAGTCAGATTCCGATGGCAAAGAAAAAAGCTTCAAATTTAAGGCGCGCAAATCCTGAGTGATAATTTGTACTTAGCGTACCATGAAGAAACGAAGGATGAAGCGCAACACAGAATTTGGACTTTTTACGAAGCCATCATGGTTGCCGGTTCAATTTTTTGCAGTACTCCGGAATTGAAATAATCGGCGGTCTCTCATCACCGGTGATCTTATAAATGTCTGGCTCATACTCGCCGCCGGTCAGTTTATACTGGATCATCTCATGGAACAACTCGGTGTTGAGGTTTATTTTTCCCAGACCTTCGATTCGATTGAAAAACGTCTTGAGGATAACAAATGCCATTCTGCCCAGCGCCTTTGTGTCCTGATTGCGATGCACCCGGCGGTCCAGATCCACCTGGGCAATAATGTCCAGGCCCCATTTTTCATAAATATCTAAAATCATACTCGTTTCGACGCCGTAGCCTATGGGGAACGAAATGTTTTCAAGAAGTGATCGATAACCGGCATATTCACCGGACAGGGGCTGGATGATTTGCGTCAGATCCGGAAAAAATAAAGAAAACAGGGGGCGTATAATCAATTCAGTGACCCGTCCGCCACCTGTGGATCTGATTTTTTTTCGATCAGTGGCAATGGGCCGGTCATAGAAGGCCTTGGTATACTTTATATGATCAAACATCAGCAACGGTCCTAAAAGGGCATAGGCAAAGCGGTGATGGATGTTTTTAATATCCGCGTCCAGGTAAATGATGATATCTCCCCGGGTGATATGCAAAGCCTTCCACAGATTTTCCCCCTTGCCGGTAAAATTTTCAAGGTGGGGCAGAATATTTTTGGCCTCATAAACGTCAGCCCCATAACTTTTTGCAATGTCTAATGTATGGTCGGTTGAACCGGAGTCGACAACAACGATTTCATCAATCAGGGGATATCGTGTCATCAGCTCTGATTTCATAATGATAATTTCTTTGGCGATTGTTTTTTCTTCATTCAGGGTCGGCAGGCACAGCGAGATTTTCAGCTGTTTTCGAGTTTTTGCTTCAACCAGTTTTTTGATATCCTTAAACTCTGAATGGTGAAATGTATTGGTTTTTAACCAGTTATGATTCATCGCAGACCCCACTGTCTATTGCCATGATAACACCGATAATCTGTGCAATGCCGGTAAACATGGGTTTGATTTTCATTGAAGCGTTTTCAAGATGAACATTTTTGCCTTCCGTGATCCCTAACGTGACGGCCGGAATTTTTCTGGCAAGAAAAATTGACAATTCGGATTCACCGGAATCACTTGCTGGCTGCAGGCTGAGTGCTTTCATGATCGAAACTGTGCTTTTGACCAGCGGATGTTTGTATCGTAATGTCGCGGGTGTCAGGTTGCTGATAATATCAAGTTCAAGGCTGACATGGTTTTCATGCCTGATACCGTCTACAATATCTTTGATTTCAGAATGCATCCGTCGGGCCATATCCTCGGAATCGCTTTGGATTTCAAATCCCAGCCGGGCATCATAGGCGATCACGCCATGTTTAAACCCACCGGTTATTTTTCCGATAATCACCCGGGCACGTGGCCGTTGGGGGAGTTCCATGGCCAGGATTTCATCAATGACCTTATTTAAAATAATAATGGCATTCGGCTTGTACCGGTGTTCCCATTCGCCGGTTGCCGTTACATTGCAAGTGATCTCTCCCCGGATAATGCCTTCGGAATAATAATTCAGACGCCCCAGCGTTTCGCCCTCAACAATCACACCCCCTCTGATGGGGCCATCCCAAGTGTCCAGGAGATGGCGAATGCCTTGGAGGTTCCCTTTTCCAATGGATTGCGGAACCCCAGCTATTACAATGTCTGATTCAAATTTGAGATCAAGATGTTTAAAGATAATCGGAAGTGAAGCAAGGACGCCAACACTCAACGAGTTGTCAAGGATACCCGGCCCGGAGATGGAATTTTTTTTGACTGTATAATTGTGGTCAGTATCAGCATGCCACAAAGTGTCCAGATGGGCAACCACAAAAATGGGGGGTCGGGTGCCGTCTGAAGTGCCTTTAATGATGCTGATGGGAATATTATAATCGTCCGTAGCGCAATAATCCGTCTGGGCATCGGATAAGCGTTCCAGGAAAATTTCGGTTCGCGCCTCTTCATGATATGTCGGGGCAGGCGTTTGTCCTATTAACACGATATTGGAAATAATGATTTCTTGAATCTCTTTTATCTGATCTACAAAATCGGGCAGTTGTTTTAAAATATGCTTCATAGCTGAATGTAACATCTTGAAAATTTAGCATTTTATTAATGCGTCGGATCTGGTTAGTTGTTTTATAATGTCATCCACTGACAGAATTTTTTCAAAAAAAATGAACCGCAGCATGTCGAATCGCCAATATCGAATTTCGAAGTATTTTCTTTTTCTTCTGCGGTTCGAAATTCATTGTTCAATATTCGATATTTCTATTAAATCGTCATTCCCGCAAAGGCAGGAATCCAGGGGGCCTGCCCGAACTTAGGGAGATAGAAATTATAAATTTACCGTTTTTGGATAGATTAATATATCCCACCAACGTAAAGAAGGGGATCGTTCCAGTCGTTGTTCAAGGTGTTTTTTTTCGTCACCACAAACCTTGACACCTTTTTCATATGGTGCATCCAATAGCCGCGTTACAGTACGTATCCCTTTCCAAAAAAATTCCCAGCTCTCTTTAGCACTGTGTCCACAGTATCCAACAAATAACCGTTCCATGATTTCTCCAGTCCAGCCCAATATCGCTCAATGCTGTTATATTTGCTGTGATAAGGAGGGTAGTAAATGATTTGGATGCAAAGTCCGGTCATGTCGGCGAAGCCTGTTAAACGATGGAGAAACTGGGTGCGACGCCCGCTGTATTCTGGCCCGTTATCCACATTAATGACACAAGCTGCTTCAAATTACAAAGCTCCTGCTTTTTTTCCTCCCACCAAAGAAAAAGGCCGTCAACAATAAAATCACTGGTTTTGTAGCTGGTGCCAAAAAATATGAACGACCTTCCGGTAACCGGTTCCAAGATGCCACCCGGAACCAATTTTTCCTTGAAGCACATATCATGATCCAATGCCTTAATAGCCTCCATGCCACGCGAACGCCCATTTCTTGAATATTCACCTATTTTGATTGTTGCCTTTGTGTCTATACTGATTCTCATGGTGTCAGGATCAGAATCCGCCAGCGTATTCATTTGCCAGACATTTTCAAAGATCATGTCAGTTTCCGCTGTTTTTTTTGGACTTTGGCTTTGGCCACAGTGCGTAATCGGTAATCATGTCGAATCAAGATGTTGGAAATTGTGCGCACGGTCGGCAATGATTAGGCCGATCATCCTTTTTCCAAAAGAGCATTGTATACGGCTTTAGCTGTCATGTTTGTATACAACAACGTTGTCCGCAGGCGAGATTCAGTTTCACTATGTGGTTCCATAATTGTAAATATCTCGGCAAGCAACTCAGGGTTCTTCTCTTCTGTTTTCGGCTTACGCCTCTTGGATATATCGTTCATGCACGAGATGCCGGTTTGAAATTCCTTGATTCCAACTTGCACAGCAGATCGACCCCAACAGAATACATCCTCAGCCACACGCTTTTTGCCGTCAAGTAAAGACAATGTCACATCTCCCATCGCAGATCGTCGCGCAGGCCAAGGGATTAAATCTACCAACCGCGAAATCAATTCCACCAATTCTGTCGATACTCCATTCCGAACCAAAGTCGATGTTTTCATAAGCACTCCTTATAATTTGAAAGTATGAAAACATCATAACAGGTAATTTAGTATTTTCCAAGTCCCTTATTGAGAAGTTGCGGGATTCTCCCCCCGGCAAATAAACACGGTTAATCATTGTTGAACAGGACATCGATATTCTGGTCCCATATAAACGAGTTTAAATACCAAGTCTCGTCCGGCCGATAAAAAATAAATGTCCAGCGCATGGCGGTTTTTTCAAATTTTTCAATATATTGAATTCTAATCAAGATATCTTCCACATTTTCCAGATTAATATACTGAACATCAAGTGTGGCCCCAAATCGCTTATGGGCTTCGATCCGCTGGTTTGATATTTGTTTTTTAATCGCATCTATTTCGGCTCCAGGCTTGTTCCATATAGGCCGGAGGCTCTCTATAAACTCGGCGATGGTGCCTTTTTTGAGTATCTCCATGGATGCTTCAACCGCATCTTCCACATGGCTTTCTTTTTTTAATTCAGACGCCTGGACTGATACGCACAAACCCAAAACAATAAAAATAATACATAATTTTTTCATATACTCCTCCTGAAATTTAAACTGAAAACTGCCTGGAATAAGAGTCCATTTTATAATTTATGGCAGAAGCTTGCTGTTAAGTCAAGAAAGACCATCATTGTGCCCAGGGTAACCGCATTTGGAAGTTACCCTGCCAACACTTTTAGTAAATAGTCATTATCCCAACCAGCCCTTAGTCGTTTTGATTTTATACTCTTTTTTAATGTCTTGTCTTTCTTTACCATATTTAATGCTATATGTCGGAG
>JAJRPH010000531.1 GCA_024280875.1 Deltaproteobacteria bacterium
AAAAGTCCAAATTCTGTGTTGCGCTTCATCCTTCGTTTCTTCATGGTACGCTAAGTACAAATCATCACTCAGGATTTGCGCGCCTTAAATTTGGAGCTTTTTTCTTTGCCATCGGAATCTGACTTTTTACGAGTTTGTCAACAGTCACAGTACATAACCCTTGAAGAGGTGTGTCATGGATGAAGAAAAAATGATGCTGAATTCGATTCTTGATACCATTGAAGATGGTTTTTACGTTATTTCCAATGATTTTACAGTAAAATTCATGAACCGGCATATGATTGATATGTTCGGGGAAGGAGTGGGGGAAAAGTGCTACCGGATCATCAATAAAAGCGACTCCCAGTGCCCCTGGTGTCGCAGCAAACGGGTTTTCAACGGTGAATCGTTTAGCCGGGAGGTTTATATTCCAAAGGTTGATAAGACATTTGAAGTCACATCATCTCCTTTTAAAGATTCTGATGGTAATATTCTCAAGCTTGGCATTTATCGTGACATTACTGAAAGCAAGCAGCAGGAAGCACGGCTGAAGTCTTCCATGGAGGACTATCGCAGAATTTTTGAGCATGTGGCCGTGGGAGTCTATATCAGCACCAAGGAAGGTAAATTTGTGGATGCCAACCAGGGGCTTTTGGATATGCTGGGCTATTCCTGCAAGGAAGAATTTTTAAAAATCGATATTATCAAGGACTTGTACCTGTTTCCCGAAGATCGGCGCATGTTCCAGAAAATGATAGAAAGGGACGGACGGGTGATTGATTACGAAGTCCAGTTCAAGCGCAAAGACGGCACGTCGATACCGGTCCTGATGACAAGCCATGTGCGGTATGACCACCAGGGGAATGTCATTGGTTATGAAGGTATCAATGTTGATCAGACCCAACGATACCAGATGGAGCGTAAGCTCAGGGAAACCCATGATTTTATGAACAAGATTGTTCAGAGTGCGCCGATTTCAATAATGGCGGCAGACCTGGAAGGCAATATTATTATATGGAACAAGGCGGCTGAAAAAACACTGGGCTATTCCGCGGATGAAGTGATTGGAAAAATGCATATTACAAAGGTTTATCCGGAAGGGAAAGCCCATGAAATCATGAAGGTGCTCCGCAGTCCGGAAGGCGGGGGCGTCGGAGTTTTCCAACCTCAGCCGGTTTTATATGTTCGGCATGATGGCAGCAGTATTGATGGCCACCTGTCAGCGGCCATGATTTATGATGATGACGGTAATGAAGTGGCAACCGTCGGTTCATTTGTGGATCTTACCGAACGAATTGAAATGGAACGGGCGTTGAGTAACACCCGGGAACAATTGCTGAATTCCGAAAAGCTGGCGGCCATGGGGCGTTTGACTTCACAGATTGCCCATGAACTCAATAATCCCCTGTATGGTATTATGAATACGTTGGAGTTGTTAAAATCGGAAGTGCCGCCGGGAAATAAACGGCGCAAACTGTTAGATATGTCCCTGTCTGAAATTATCCGGCTTGCGGATATGCTGAAAAAAATGCTGTCTTTCTCCAAGCCGGAACAGGAAATCAAAAAGTTCGTTAATGTCACCACGATTGTGGATGAAATTCTGCTGCTTCATGAAAAGCAGCTCCAGGAACACAGCATTAAAATATCAACTGACTTTGAAGAGGACCTGGTTGATGTTTATGCGTCCACCAACCAGTTGCGGCAGGTTTTTCTAAATATGGTTTCAAATGCCCGGGACGCGATGCCGGAAGGAGGGACACTGACGGTCAGGACATTTTACAGCAATGAATTTGTGAATATACAGTTTATCGATACCGGTGTCGGAATATCAAAGGATAATCTCAGCAAGATTTTTGACAGTTTTTTTACTACTAAATCCAGCGTCAAGGGCGTGGGGCTTGGCTTGTCTGTCTGCTATGGTTTCATTAAAGATCATGGCGGAGATATCAAGGTGGAAAGCACATCGGGAACCGGCACCACGTTTACCATTTCTCTGCCGATTAAACAGACGGAAGAATAATGCAGCAATTGTCACAAGGGCGGATTTTTTTTCTTTGCACGGGTCAAAAAATGGAAGTATTCCTGTACAAATTTTCCGGAAACAGTTTCCGCCAGAGAAAATGACAATGCGCCATTTTCAAGGAAAAAGCCGGAAAAGGCAAAGAATACATTGCTGGAAAGACTGAAAAGCATGTCATTGATTAGGTGACGATTGATTAAATCTTCGGAAACACCATGCAACCGGCACCTGATCGGTCGGTAGGGATATAGTATGCACATTGAATCTTTGTTCAACGGGCACAAAATATTTTTTTTGCGATATGCATCAATCAGGGCGTCTTTGACTGAATGGCTGTGGTCTGAATTTTTGCATAGAAAATGACGGAGTTCTTTTGCTTTTTTAGATACATTGACTGCATATGAAATGACTTCCAGGCGTGTTTCACTGGTCAGAGTTTTATTGGTTTTATTGATCAGATAAATTACTTCGATTAATTGCAGGTCAAAATATTCAAAGCAGCAGTCCCGTATTTCACGTCCGCAGCGGTCACTCTTCGTAACCGGTTTTTCGATGCTTTTGATTTCTTCTTCAACTTTTTGGACTAACGCTTCATAATCGGCAAAATAAAGGCTTAAATCAACGACCTGTCGGTTTTCAAGTGAGGGTTCCCTTATTTTTAACGCGCCTGCTTTTTTGCCGTATTGTCTTAACAATTTCCACTGGTCGTAATTGGTCGGCGTTGCACGTGAATGCTGTAGTGTCTTGGATGATAATTTTAAACTCATGCCTCTTCTGAGAAAGTATGACGAGACAAATGTTCCGGTTCTCCCTATTCCATGACAACAATGGACCAGCGTTTTTTTACCCAGGTATATAGCCTCATCCAACCAGGCAAGAGCCTTTTCCATCTCGTTCATATCAGGGGCATGTTCGTCCGGAATGGGTAAATAATAAACCTCAAAGCCGGATTCTTTCTCAATTTCATGTAAATCACAAAATTCGGCGCACAGGTTGATAATCGCATCAATACCATGTTCCTTGATTGCGTCCAGTTCAACATATGATGTAGGGGCATACCCCACTGCCAGATGATCGGTTATCCATGTAATCCGGTAGGCGGAATCACCTGTTTTGGCATTAATAGATGGCTCTTCCAACCTTGATTGAACATTTAAGGTTTTAAATAATTTTTTTAAAAATCCGTTTTCAGGCGCAATCTTCATTTTTTGTGCTCCCAAGGAACTAATATTTTTCGCATTCGAAAAATAAACGATTTAACCACAGAGACCACGGAGGACACGGAGAAAAACTTTTTTCATTATTCTTCTCTGAGGTCTCTGTGATCTCTGTGGTGAAAATATTTTAAAAGAATCACAAAGTTTCTTGCTGCAAAAATACCGTATACGGTATACATGAGATTTTTATGAAGCCATCACTCTTCAACTGTAGCAAAGTGATACCGTCCATTCATAAATTCTTCGATATATTTTGCGACCATATCGCTGTCTTTGAGATACATATCCATTAATCGGGTGGCTCCCAGAAGTCGTCCTGTCATGTCCAGTTTCTGCAAAATGATTTCTTTTGTGTCACCTTTGAGTTCGGCGTCTACAAGATCACTTTTTATGGAAATTGTAAATCCCAGGCGATCAAGAATCCCTTTCAGAAAATCAGCCCGTAACATACGTTTGGCCATATCGTCGCCGCCCCCTGAAAATCGGAATTGAATATAATTATTTTCAGCCTGTTCGCTGCAGATGGCATCAAGGATGACAAAATGATAGCCGAATTTAAGGTTCAGGTTCATATAATCGTATGATATGACCGCATAACTGGCCAACATAGCCGAATCCGCACTGATAATTCCTCCATTCATGGCAATTTTATCATACTCTGCCCAGTTAAAGTGGGTAAATTCCGACCAGTGGATGCCTGGATGCTGCAATCCTTTTAATACGGATTTCATGGGGACGCTCACTATGTCCGTCATTTCAACAGTTTTTTTATTGTTCGGGCTTTGCCGCAGTCCACCGCCGACATCCATGACATAAAGCAGCATGGGGAGATCAGAGATTAATTTTTTTGAACCGCCTATTTTTCTCAGTCGTTTCTCACCCAGAAGAAACATCTCCCGCATTGCCATTTCATGGGTAAACCTGACAATATCGTGAATTGACCGGACCCCATAGGAAACAAAAGACGGGTCCTGCGGATCAATGAGTCTTAGCGGTGAAATGAAACTCATAATATATTTTAGCTTGCGCATGAACGGACTGAAGGACATCAGGTCTTTTCTGGCGCATGGACTTTCCAGCATAGCCGGCACGATTCCATCATAAACCGTTTTATCATCGGCATATACGGTAACCTCTTTACCCTGCGCTAGGACAGAGGTTGCATTGCCGGTATTCACCAGGGTCGGAACACCGAATTCACGGGCAACAGATGAGAAATGACCGGCTTTACTCCCAATGTCGGTCACCACCGCATTGAGTTTGTCGATGACCTTGACATAGTAGGGTGATGCGTTTCTGACAACCAGCACTGAGCCTTGCGGAATTTTTTCAAGGTCTGATTCCCGTTCGGCTTTGAAAACTTTTCCGGCCCCGATGCCGGAGCAGGCCATTTCGCCGCCGGAGATCAGAACTGGATTGGTCACATCGTCAAAAAGGCATTTCAAGATTTTTCCGTGATCTTCATCTTTTTTAAGCGGGCGGGATTGAAGAAGATAAAAATGTTTCAGCCGGTCCCTGCACCATTCAATGTCCTGGGCCTCCTTGAAAAAATTTTCGAGTTGGATACCCCAATCGGCCAGTATCAGAGCGTTTTGATCTTGAAGCGAATGCTGTTTCTGTCTGTCTTTGGGGATAGAAACGATTTTTGTGCCACTTTTTGAGGAAAAAATCGTCTGCGTCTGCTGAATGCCGGTTTTTTTTTTGATAATCCGGGGCGTTTGTTCTTTTTGAAAATCGATGGCGATGGTGTCTGAGGACTGTTCGCCGCCGACCAGTGATTCACCCAGTCCCCAGATGGAATGAATTTGCATGCAGCGTGAATTCGTGTTTTTAAGATCCCGCGTATAAATAATCCCGCTGGCTTCGGCATCGATCATTTCAAGGGCCAGAACAGCCATCGGGGTTTCAATATCCGAGAGCCCATAGCTGATTCTGTAAAACAGGGCGTTGGCGGAATATTTACTGGCAATGACCGCTTTGTAGGCATTTATTATTTCTTCTTTGGTTACATTTAAAACCGTCCGGTATTGTCCGGCAAAAGAAGATTGGGAATCCTCGGCAACCGCACTGCTGCGCAAGGCCAGTCGGATATCTCCTTTGCAGTCCCATTCAAAGGAATTAAACGTGTCTAAAATTGCTTCTTCAATGTCCGGGGGAATCGGGGCGCACATGATTTTTTCAATCAGTTTACCGGCGGCATCGTCCAAAGAGGCAATGGAGGCGATATCAATCTCAGCCAGTATTTTATCAATGAATTTTCTGAGGTTGTTGAATTCAATAAAGTAATAAAAGGCATTGGTGGTGATGACAAATCCCTTAGGGATGGGAAGCTTGAGTTTTTGACCGGCCATGGCAAGGTTTAGTGCTTTG
>JAJRPH010000532.1 GCA_024280875.1 Deltaproteobacteria bacterium
TAAAAAGTCCAAATTCTTTGTTGCGCTTCATCTTTCGTTTCTTCATGGTACGCTAAGTACAAATCATCACTCAGGATTTGCGCGCCTCAAATTTGGAGCTTTTTTCTTTGCCATCGGAATCTGACTTTTTACGAGTTTGTCTTACTTAATTATCGAAAAATTGGAAAAGTATAATCTGATCTCTTACCAAAAAGGATTGGTTCCAAGACACGTGGTGCTCCATTCTCCCATTGTCACGCACCGAGCACCGAAGAAGTTGACGAATTGAATTTTAGACTGTTTGAGCATCGCGACCAGAAAGCTATAAAACAGGTCGAAATTCCGGCCATCTTTGAGGCGCGCAGGGCATCCCGACGAAGGAGGGGCAAGTGACCGGGCGGGCTTCTTTTGCTACTTTTCTTGCCCGCCAAGAAAAGTAGAGAAAAATTTCTTCTCAAACAATTCCAATTCTATTTTTGCCACTTTGCTTGGCTTTATATAATCCTTGATCGGCCTTATGATAATACCAGTCCATATTCATGTCCTCAGTTGGAATGATAGCAGCCAAACCCAATGATGCACTCATAAAAAGCCCTGTGCTGTTACCTATATGTTCAATTTTCAGGCATTCAATTTCAGACCTTATCTTTTTAGAAAAAAATCGGGCTGCCTCCGGATCCAGATCTGAAAAAATAACAGCAAACTCATCTCCGGCCAGTCTGAACACATAATCACTGCCACGTGTGGTAAGACGCATTAATAGTCTTCCTATGCTTATTAATGCCTCGTCTCCTTTTTCATGGCCATATTTTTCATTATAATTTTTAAAATCATCGATATCTATCATCAGCAAACTTAAATACTTATTATCTCTTCTGGCTCTATTTATCTCACGTTGAAAAATCTGGTTAAAAAACCGCCTGTTATACAATCCCGTCAACCCATCTCTTAAAGTCAGCTTTCTGATATTATCCTGCTGGAAACGATAGTTCCTGCTGATGAGTAAAGCCGGGAGTGAAAGCCCTGCTCCTAAAAGGATAATGCTGAAAAACCTTTCTAACAGATATTGAATCGAAGGTTCTTGATTTATAACATTCCCGGGGAATATGATTACAGATAGATAAACAACCATAATGGCAATGCAGTTTGAAATAAATGCCAGGAAAAGTTGCCATCCTGACAAAAGAATCGGAATAATACATGTCAATGCGAGAATTATGGGAAGGGAAATTCCTATGTAATCGTCAATAAGCAACCAGTAAAAGAATAAAATGGTATAATTAAAAACAAGATATGCCCAAACCACCCAGACATAGTACCCCATCCATCTACCGATCCAGTAAAGTGTAAAAAATATCCCGACAGAAACGACTGAAAGAATCAACGGTATCATCTGCAGGTTAATAACGTAACTTGCAATAACACCCATAAGACTAATAATTGTTGAAAAAAGAGTTGCCGCATTTATTAGTTGTCTGTGAAAAGAAAACTTTTCAGTATTTCCCAGTAAAAAATGCAAGACACTTTCTTCCATTCCCTGCTTTTTCAATTGCGTATTCATATAAACTCTTTAGCCGCCTGTTGTCCGGACGGAGGTAAATGAAATCAATTTTTAATAATAACATAAATAATATTGTTTTTCCAGCATCAGATTTTGAAGAGTCCTAAATATCAGTTCAAAAGACTTCATGGTGATGGGAAGGGAAAGGGTCGAATAAGATTTCTTATTATTATAAATATTTATAATTTATTGAGCACCTGCTGAAGCGTTGGCTTTGGCCGAAGAAATCCGGACTAAAAAAATAAGCAAGGCGTCACCAGCTCCGGGCCATGACTCCGTAAAGCGTCTGAATTTACCATCCGTCTTTTTTAATTGCATTTAATTAAAGCACCAGCTTTGCTGGCGCGACCCTAAGAGGTTTTACCGTTCCCGGATTGAATAAATAATATACTCAATGGCGGCAGAGTAATGTCTTTTTTGAACGTCCAACATTCAACATCGAACGTTGAACATCGAATGATGAAATCGCTTCGCTCCGTCAGTATTCTTCTTTAAAAAGACCAAAGTCCTTAAGTTAATAAAATAATTTTAATGTAGCCTCGATTATACTTTTTTAAACCCAAAGCGTTATAGATTTAATAATATAATCCGCCACATCCTTCCAGTTTTCTTCAAGCATCATATCATGGGCCATGTCGTCAAAGATGACCGCTTCCGTGCCATAGGCTTTGGCGGTGGATTTGATTTCTTTGACGGAAAAGATCCTGTCGTTTTCAGCACCCAAAACCAGCACTGGGGTTTTGACTTTTTTAGGTGAAGGTAGTCTGAAGATCAGCATGTCCAGGAATCCGAGATACGTTTCATCCTGCATGAGCAGGAAATATTTATTGAGTTTATTGTCCGGAATATTTTCAGAAAAAAATGCTTTTTGGGTACGTTTTTTGGTACCCACCAGCGGCCATAAGCTCCATGTAAGGTTCAGCAATGCAAATTGAAGGGGAAGCCGTCTGGCCATTCTCAGGCTCGCCTGCCATGCGCCATGTTTGGGAACCGGTGCAAGTAGAAATGCCTTGGGGATTTCATGGTCAGTCTCCAGGTATTTTTGAGCAACAAGCCCGCCCATGGAGTGACCAACGATGACCGGTTTTTTTCCGTACTCGCTAAATATTGAATCAACAACACTTCTTATATTTTCAACATAATCATCCAGTCGGGTCGTTTTTAAGCTTTTATCATTGCCGCTTTTTCCATGCCCACACAGGCTTGGCGCAAAGCAGTCAAACCCTTTTTGGGGAAAATAATTAAGAAAGTTTTCCCAGCACCAGGCACCGTGCCATGCGCCATGGATGAATAAAAGCGGGGGGGATTCGGATTTTTTGTCTGTTTTTTTAATTTTAATTTCTAAATCCAGTGGCATGAGAGACCTCCTTTGTTAGATTCTTTGCAATATCCAGATATAGCCAGAAAAAACCTGCTGATAATTTCCGAATAGCCTTCATCCTGTATTGCCGAAATATTATCGGATCGCATATGCTTTATTACCGGGAAAAACAGAAAACGTGATGCCATCATGGAGGTCAGCATGGGACCAATCACTATGGGTGAAATCCTGCGTCCGGTTTTTGCCGAAAGAGGTCGGCATATTTCGCGGTCAATAATTTCTATCATTTGCCGCCCCCAGGTGGCCTTATATTCAATTATATCAGGATCATCATGTGGGAGTTCGGTGATGGTAACCAGCAGGTAATCTCTGTGTGCTTCAAAATAGGTTATGGCGCTGCTGATAAATCGCCCAAGCTTTGTCTGCAGATCATCATCTCCGGACAGTTCCTTACGGGCAATAGCCATGTAGCCTGAAAAAAAAACATCAAGGATCTCCTTGAGCAATTCTTTTTTAGAGCCGAAAAAATAGTTGATCATTGCCAGATTGACACCTGCATCGGCTGACAGTTCACGCAGGCCGGTACCGGCAAAACCTTGACGTGCAAAGAGTTTCACGGCAGCCTTGACAATCCGTTCTCTGGATTCCGGCCCGGTTTGTTTTATGTTGACTTTTTTATTCATATGGTTATATTCAATTAAACGTTTGTTTAAATTATAACCTCATAAGACCAGAATTTTTATTGCATGTCAAAGAAATTATTCAAAGAAATTGTTATGGGCACGTTAAAATTTTTTCTGCTTCTAAGTGTTGTCGTCCAACTCGTCTGCATTTCTACGGTTGTACAAGGAAATGCTTTCACACTTGAGGAATGCATTGAGCTGGCCTTGCAGAACAATCCGGATTTGCAGAAACAGCGGTTGAACCTGAAACTTGCCATTGAAGATATGTTTGATCTGAGATCGCAGAATTTTGGGAAACTGAATATCGTCTCATCCTACACCCATTATAATCTGCCGCGTACTCTGGCACCCCTGACCCCAGCGTCAATAGCTTCCAACCCCGCAGCGGTGCCAACTTCGGAAGATCTCTTTACTGCAGGATTTGTTTACGAGGTGCCGCTCTTTACCGGTTTTTCCCGGACACGGGCGATTGAGATTGCCGCCCTGCAGAAGGAGATGACTGGCGCTGCACTGAAACTGAGCCGGGAACAGCTAATCTATAATGTTAAAACACTCTATGTAAACATCCTTTCCCTGCAGGCGCAAGAAGAGGCACAGATTGCCTATGTGGAAGCCTTGCAGCGCCTGTATGATGATATAACCCGCGAGTTACAACTTGGGAGAAAGGCAAAAATTGATCAACTTAAAGCCGCTGCTGATTTGAAAAATGCCTGTGCGCAACAAACGCAGATTAGCGCAAATATCACAATAATGAAAGATTCTCTGGCAAGCCTGCTGAATGTCGGGCACATCCCGAATTTGCAGGACATCGACCTCTCACCTGAGTCAATAGTTGCCAGCCATGATGATTTTACGGATCAGATTGAAGGATTGCAGCGTCTACGGGCAGCCCGGTTTGCGATTGATAAAAACTCGAAACTCATTGAAAAGGCAGGGGGAGCCATGTATCCCCAGATCGTTCTGAATACCGCTTACGGACAAAATTTCGGTCCCAATGACAGCAGCAATCAAAACAGCGGTGACTGGGAAAATCAGGAAGTCTGGTATGCGGGTCTGAATCTGAAATGGAATATTTTTGATTTTGGCAGCAACCGTGCCAAGGTGCAGAAAGCCAGGATTGTTCAACGTCAGAGTCGATATGAGCAGACAAAGACAGAACTTGAGATCCGGCGCGCCCTCAGGGAAGCGGTCATCCGTATCAACACCGCAGTCACCGACTACAGCAGCGCCAGGGAAGAAGTTGCCATGACCCGGGAGACCGAGGCGATAGAGCAGGTACGTTTCGAGCAAGGGGTAGCTGATATCAACGATCTTCTTTATGCCAGGGCGCGTAATCAGCTTGCAGAGA
>JAJRPH010000024.1 GCA_024280875.1 Deltaproteobacteria bacterium
AAAAATATCTGTGATATTGGTGGGCCCGCCCACAAAAGCGAAACTTTTGACATCGGAAAAACAGTCCTGCATGGAATAGATCATGTTCAGCATAAATCGGGCGGCAGACCACACAGACCCGGACACATCGCACAGGGTAACAATTTTTGATTTCCGGAGGGCCCGCTGGCGGAAGCAGAGTTCAATGGGGACACCTAAGTAGCGCTGTGCGGCTCTCAGTGTTTTTTTGACATCCAGTTTTCCCTTGTTACGGGATGCATACCGACGGCTCATGATGTCTTTCATTTTGCGAACCAGCTGATCAATGACGGTCCGCATTTGTTCAATTTCGATTTCGGTCAGGTTGGAAAATGGCCGTTCCCCCAGGCCGGAATACTGTTTGTCATACGTATTGACCTGTTTAAGGCCGTCATTGTAGGGGCGTGTTTCCTGGGTGAGCATACGGTTGGCCACTTCCAGCCGTTCCTGCATGTGGGATGCCATGCCCTGGTTTTTTCCGGGAAGACCTTCAGATTGATTATCCCCCTGGAACTGAAGCAGCTGATTCCGGATTTGGTTGATGCGAAGCATGATTTCCAGGCGGCTGGACAACTGGCTGAGGTTTGATTTTAAGGCTTTAGATGTTTCCTCCTCCTGGGTCTCAAGCCGCTGGATCTCTTTTAAGTAGGGAATCGGGTCGCCGCCCAGAAAATCAAAAATGGCCTGATTGATCTTATCATCATTCGCTTCCTGGCGCATCTGCTCAAGGGCTTTTTGAATTTCTTCTTTTCCGGAATTTTCCGGATCAAGTTCCACATCCGGCCTCATGTCATGAAAGAAAAGGCTGTACAACCGGTCAAAATCCCTTTGTTCCCTACGGCTTTTGGCAAAGTTGGCGCGTAATGTGGAACGGAACTGGTCTTCATCCAGTACGTTGATCAGCTCCAGCTGTCGAACGCTGTCAATTACCTCGGCCGTGGATACCCGAAGATCTGACGTCCGGCAGGCAGATACAAAATTTAAAATCAGGTTGAGCATTAATTCAAAACTTTATCCATGGAATCCCTCACCATTTTCGTATCCACATTGTATTTGCAGATCACATTTATGGTATCAGAGAGCACTTGCGGCGACAGATCATTTATCTGGAGCACCATCAGGGCTTTGGCCCAGTCGATGGTTTCAGAGATACAGGGGCGTTTTTTCAGGTCCAGGTCCCGGATGTTATTAATCGTTTCCACCAGCTGGTCGGCCAGCCGTGTTTCAATTCCGGGGATTTTTAACTTAACAATTCGCTTTTCAAGATCTTTTTCCGGATAATCAATATAGAGGTGGATACACCGGCGTTTGAGCGCGTCGCTTATGTCCCGGTAATTGTTGGATGTTAATATCACCATGGGAATATGTTTGGCTTTCCAGATGCCAAGTTCAGGAATCGATACCTGAAAATCGCCCAGAAGTTCAAGCAAAAACGCTTCAAACTCCGGATCGGATTTGTCAATTTCATCGATTAAAAGAACTACCGGTTCATCCGATGTAATGGCCTGTAACAGAGGGCGGGCCAGCAGAAACCGTTCGGAAAAAAAAGCATTTTCCTGTTCAGCAATTTTGTTCACCGCTTCGGATATGGATGATGAAGCGGAAATCAGGTCATTGATTTTTTCCTTGATCATCTGGGTGTAAAGCAGTTGCTTTGCGTATTCCCATTCATACAGGGCTTTCGCCTCATCCAGACCTTCATAGCATTGCAGGCGGATTTTTTTCAAGTCCAGGGCTCTGGCAATGGCCCGGGCCAGTTCGGTTTTTCCGGCGCCGGCCGGACCTTCCACCAGGATCGGTTTTTGGGTGGCAGCTGCCAGGTACACAACAGTGGCTATTTCCCGGGACGGGATGTAATCAACATTTTCAAGTTTTTGCTGGACATCTTCGACACTTTCAAACCCTATCATTGACTATCCTTTCAGAATTATTCTCAATTACCTCATTCGTTTGAAGTATTCTATTCGGCATTGCCTTTCAATGTCAATGAGCTTGTGAAGGGCTCGGTTAAAATCCGTTGCGTCTGTGGCAAAAACGCCGTGGCCATAGACAATAACTCCAGACCCGTCTTTCAGTGCTTTTGGTACACTGTGGCAAAGGCCGTAGGGACCGGTGCCCACCTCGCCGGAAACCACGGGAATGGTGCATACATTCCGATCATAGGGGCATGATCTGTGGCAGTTACCCCGGTGTTCACAACAGGGTTCATCGCAATCCATGGAGAGAATCACGGAAAATTTCGGGTGTCCGTGCAAAATGGCCCGGCAGCCGGTTTGCCTGATTATTCCCAAGTGGGCGGATAATTCGCTGGAAGCGGTGATCCCGGCGCAGGATGATCCGTCAAGGGGGCATGGATCAATATTGCCTGCCAGGTTATCTAAAAAACTGCCGGTCTGGCTGATATATAAAATGTTATTGGCACAATAGGAAATATTGCCGAAACTCGAATCCACCAGCCCTAAGTTCACCACCTGTTTTCCTGCCTGGCAAATGGAGTTGTGCACGTCTTTTTCATTGCAAAAAGGTCCTTGTTCAAGTATTGGCGGTTTTGTTTCAAGAGGCGCCGTAAGTAGGGCCTTCTCTGATTCAAATACTTTTCGCTTGTTGTCATCAAGGACGCCGGATTTTGATTCATGTAAAACATCTGAGAAAAATTTCACAAAACAGGCAAAACAGACGGATGAAAATGTGACAAAGGGCTGCTCCAGGCTGACTGTGCCGTATGTGACGATGCCGTGATTCTTGACAATGGCAGATTTTCGGTGCTGCAAAATAGGGATCAACGCTTCGGCGGACAGGTTTTCCACAACCGGCAGGTCATGGAGAAATGTCCGGGTTTCACAATCATTGGGGGTAATCGGTCCGATCGATGTTTCTGCCAGATAATTAATAATGGTGCGATAAGGTTCGGCAGGACGAGCAAATATCAGGGTATTGATATTCAAGTGATCAAACAGGGGCGCAAGTTTTTCACAGGCCGGATCATCCGGGTTGCTCCAGGCAAGGGCCGCATTCGAAAGCCCTAACAGGGCATTGCCTTTATCAATCAGACCATTGCAGACCATTTTGGTCAGGTATGTTTGAAATATATCTTCCATTGCTTGTAAAAATTATCCGGAAATTTTAATGATTTTTAATTGATGGCTTCGTAAAAAGCTTTTGGATGGCGCTTCGCGTCACTATATCAACAAATAACTTGCGATCAACCATGTATATTTATAAACAATTGCCTGATGCATCAGGCAATAAAAGCCGTATGGACACTGATGCCCTTG
>JAJRPH010000533.1 GCA_024280875.1 Deltaproteobacteria bacterium
GGCATGTATTCTTGCAAAAGCCCGCCAGGGACTTTGTTATCCTGCCATGTTCCATCACTTACCTCCTGATTATATATATTACCGCCCCGGCGGTAACCAAATTATTGTAAGTGCATTAAAGTAATCATCTCCTGTACAATAGAATATGGATCTTTTTTTCGAGCGATCACCTGTTTAACAGACTGATCCAGGTTGCCATTTTGATCCCACCGGCTCCGGAGATGACGTGCGACTTCCTTTTCAAGAAGTGATAGAATTTCTTCCTTGATCCGTTCTTTTTGCCATGAGGTTCGTATCCGCCCTGCTTCAAAATTTTTAAGCATAATCGTGACCAAATCCGGGACGCCATCACCGGTTGCGGCAATTGTTTTAAGCACAGGAATTTGTGATGATACTTCATCAGCCGAAAGTTCCAGCATGGCACTGATATCAGCGACAGCCTGATCAGCCCCGTCCTTATCCGCCTTATTAACAACAAAAATATCGGCAATTTCCATTATCCCGGCTTTAATCGCCTGAATACCGTCTCCCATTCCGGGGACACAAATAACAAGCACCATGTCGGCTGCCTTTACGACCTCCACTTCATCCTGTCCCACTCCAACGGTTTCTATGAGGATAATATCTTTTCCGAAAGCGTCCATAATTTTAACCACATCCCTGGCCGACTGGCTTAACCCGCCTAAAGCACCACGGGTGGCCATGGAACGGATGAATACATCGTCAAGAGTGCTGACTTCTTTCATGCGCAAACGATCGCCTAACAGAGCGCCACCGGAAAACGGGCTTGACGGGTCCACGGCAATGATCCCGATTTTAAATCCCTGGTCAGAAAGCTCGCGGGTCAATCGATCCGTAAGGGTGCTTTTCCCGGCGCCCGGAGAGCCTGTGATTCCAATAACGCACGCCTTTCCGGTCATGGGATAAATCATTTGCATTGCATCCAGCCATCCCAGGTCCCGATTCTCGACCCGGGTAATCAGTCTTGCCAGGTCCCGAACCGATCCTTTTCTCATTTCGGCGATTTGGCTTTCCCAATCTTGCCTCATTGAATTTTATCTCCGTTTATGGATTGTGTTTCTTTGCTTTAAGCCCCTCTGATACAAACAGAACAAAGCGCAACCTCATTTCCCCGAAAACGGGAAACTGCAAAAATGATAACGTTTAATCTTTGGCACAGATTTTTGGGTCGATTATTCAGGATCAGGGCCTAACCAACCAACACGCATGATCATCCTGTAACAGTTTCCCGTTTTCGCGAAAATGGCGCTGATAATTGCGCTCTTTTCCAGCGAGGCTGTTTATCCTAATCGTAGTGGTCTCATCCGCCCTTGAAAACCGGCTCTCTTTTTTCAAGAAACGATTTAAATCCTTCCATAAAATCTTCGCTTTTAAGACACACATCAAGTACATATGCCTCGTAGTCGAGTGCCTGCGGCAAGTCGGTCTTATAAAAATTCTGCAGACCCCTTTTGACAAAAGCGATCGGAATCGGCGCATTTTTTGCTATCCGTTCCGCCATTTTATAGGTAACGGGCAGCAATTCTTCAGGCGGAACCACCTTGTTTACCATGCCAATCGCAAGCGCCTCCCGAGCATCTACTATTTCACCGGAAAATAACAATTCCGCAGCTTTGGCATAGCCGACCAATCGCGGCAGAAAGTGAATCCCCCCCCAATCAGGAAAAGCGCCCCGCCGGGTAAATACCTGGCCAAATCTGGCTTTTTCACTGGCAATTCGAATATCACAGGAAATGGCCAGGTTGCATCCGCCGCCGGCCGCGACCCCGTTAACCGCTGCGATAATAGGTTTTTCAATTGAATTAATCGCCAGAACGGTTTTACACATTGTATGCCTTTCGCTGGAAACCGTGTCAGCAAGCGCTTTGGTTTCCCCGGACACAAACTCATTAACATCCCCGCCCGTGCAAAAAGCCTTGTCGCCTGCCCCGGTAATCACGATCACCCGAATCTCCGTGTCTGCTCCGGCGTCTTCCACGGCTTCGAGGATCTCATTTCTCATATTACCGGCAAATGCATTATATTTCTCCGGCCGGTTTAAAGTTATGGTGGCAATCTTATCTTTTTTGTCTAAAAGGACATATTCCCATTGCATCATTCACCTCCGAACGTTGCCTTCAGTTGTTGCGCCAATAAATCAGCGCCCCGCATCAGTTCCAGAAAAATTTTGTCGGTCCTATCAATCTGTTTTATCAGGCCGGCGATCTGCCCGGCCGGCATAATCGCAGTATCCGCATCGCCTCCTGACTGAATATATTTTGCATCAGCCTTATCACCTCTAAGATGCTTGTCCTCCAAATGCTTGTCCGGATTCTGAATCATGTCCACTGCGCGGTTTTTTAAAACACGGATGGGCATGGCATCTTTGCCGAGGAGGATTGTGGAATCGCTATCTGCTTCCACAATAAGTTGTTTAAAAAAATCAGGGGTTGGGCATTCATGTGTGGCGACAAATCGGGTCCCTAATTCAACCCCTTCAGCGCCCAATGCAAAAGCGGCAACCACCCCCCGTGCATCTGCAATCCCTCCGGCGGCAACGACAGGTATATTTAAGGCATCTGTCAGCTGGGGCACCAGACACATGGTTGTTGTTCCCTGTCGACCAACGTGACCGCCGGCCTCAAAGCCTGTGGCAATGACTGCGTCAACTCCACAGGTTTGAGTTTTCAGTGCCATTTCTTTGGAGGAAACTTTATGCAGCACTCTTAAACCAGCTTCTTTGATACGCTCCATAAACTTCGCCGGGTTACCGGCAGAGGTTGTAATAGTTTTGATTCCGGCTTCAATTGCTATTTCAAGCGCATCAAAGGCGTTCTTGCGATAGAGGGGAAGATTAATCCCAAAGGGTTGATCCGTCAAATCCCTTGCTTTTTTTACTTCCAGGCGTAATCGGTCCGTTGAAAGACCTGAGGCGGCTATCTGGCCAAAACCGCCGCTGTTTGATACGGCGGCCGCCATTTCCCCAAGCGTGATAAGTCGCATGGGGCCTAAAATAAATGGGTATTTAGCCCCGGTAATCTCAATGATTCGATTCTTTACCATATTTGCCTCCTGAAAGTTTAAGCACCACTGCCTTTACGGTAAATTAGACTTGATAAATGCCCCCACATCTTTTATGGATGTGCCTGCAGTAAACACGCCGCTGACGCCCATTTTATTTAACTCAGGGACATCCTTATCAGGGATGATCCCTCCGATAATGACCAGAATATCCTTTGCATTTTGTTCCGCTAATTTTTCAATGATCTTCCGCGTCAGGCTCAGGTGGGCACCTGATAAAATAGAAAGGCCCACCACGTTAACATCTTCCTGAACGGCTGCGCTGACGATTTCTTCCGGGGTCTGTCTCAGGCCGGTATAAATAACCTCAAATCCCAGATCCCTCAGGCCATAGGCAATAACCCTGGCACCGCGCTCATGGCCATCCAAACCGGGTTTGGCGACCAATACTCTTATTTTTTTTTCCGTATTCATTTTAAATACCTCACTATCTCACTATTTTTCTCATTAATGATGAGCCGTATCGAAAATCTGAGATATATCTTTCTGGTCATTAAAATAAGCTCCTATAAGATTAAAATAGCGTATTTTCATCTATACGAGGCCACTATCAACTCCGCAGGCAATCAACCGTTCAAATTCTCCGGCGGGCTTGAAAAACGCCAATCCGTATTTGTCATAGAATTCCTGTAACCGCCCAAGCGTATATTTAACCCCCTTCTGGCTGACATAACGACCTGGGCCATGCCAGCAGTCAGGGAACCCGATTCCTATGACGGAAGCAAGATCCATGCTGTAATAGTTTTTAACAACCCCTTCATCCAGACAATGAAACGCCTGATTGGCCATTGCGAGCAAAAGCATTTCTTTCGCTTCTTCTCGCGTCGGGGTCGGCTGAGATTTATTGCGGACGACAAGCTCTAATGCCGATTTATCCGGTTTCATGCCCGGCCCGTAAAAACAGGGTTTTCCAGCACCCACATAACCGGCCTCATACATTTTAACCAGGGTTTTAGGCACTTCTATCAGCTCCGGCTTTTTTGCTTGCATATACGACCCTGCATGATAGATGACATTCCCGCCGGCTGTTCCGTAAATATTCAACGGGCCCTGGGGAAAACCGGCTTCAAGGGCCAACTGGTCAATCTCCCAGGGGTCCATCCCCATTTCCGCCAGATAAAAACCGGTCATCACATAGACACCGAATGTTCTGCTGGTATAAAAACCGGGGCCATCACCGACAATGACACAGGTTTTCCCCTGCTGCCGGCCGGAAGCGACTGCGGTTGCAAGCGCACTTTCAGATGTTTGCGGCCCTTGAATAACCTCCAGAAGCGGCATTAAAGGTACCGGTGAAAAATAATGCATCCCCACAACCATTTCCGGACGTGCAGCTTCAGCGGCGATTTCCTGCATGGGGATGGTCGATGTATTGGACGCAAAGACGATATCCGGGTTGATGTCCTGAACCTGCTTGAGAATCTTTCGCTTTAAATCAAGGTCTTCAAAAACCGCTTCAATCACCAATGGAATAGTTTTCAACTCATCATAATTATCGGATACACGAATATTATCCATCACCATGTTTTTTCGTTCCAAAGTCCAGCGCCCCTTTTTTACCAGAGGGTCCAGGCCCTTGCCGATATTTTCTTTTGCAGCTTCAGCGGTTTTTATGTCAATATCAATAAGAAGAGCTTTTATTCCTTTATCCGCGCAAACCTGGGCAATACCCTGCCCCATCAGACCGGCACCGATAATTGCCAATTCTGGTGCGGGAATTGCTTTCTTCAAATTTACAATAGATAATCTCGGAGCAATACTTGTCATTAAAAAGAAAAAATCAATCTTGTTTTTTACATTAGAATGCTCAATCAGCGGAGCAAAGTGAGTTATTTCGTTTTTCGCAGCTTCTTCAAAAGGTAACGCAAGCCCTTCTTCAATGGCATCAACAGCCGCTTTAAGATATGGTTTTTCCGGACAAACGGCAAACCGGGCCCGAACTTTTTTCATTAACGTTTCCCGGGTCTTCTTGGTCGGTTTTGAAGGTTCTTTCCACTTGGAATCATAATTCCGATTGACAATATTCGGATTAGATTCAATCCATTGTTCAGCATCGTTCTGAATGTCTTTTTTATTGGTTATTGTAACCAAAACTGAATCCGCGTATGCTTCGGCGGGAAGCACCTGCCCACGCATAACAACCTCTATGGCTTTCTCAAGTCCGATGACTCTTTTTAAGGTTTCCGGTCCGCCGGCTGCCGGAAAAAGACCGATGTTGACTTCCGGCAATCCCATTTTTGTCCCCGGAGAAGCAAAGACATGGTCACAGGTCCATAAAAGCATCTCAAAACCGCCACCCAATGCGGTTTGACCTGGAAGAATCGCAACAACAGGAAACGGGCTTCTGGCAAGAGATGCAAACGCGTCCTGGAGCTTCAGTACAGTATATTTCAGGCTCAACGATGATCCATCCTTCATAATTTCCATCAGGTTGGCACCATCTAAAAAACTCTTTTTCTTAAGTGACGCTAAAATAACGCCTTTGACATTATCGCGGTTTGCTTTTTCAGTAGCGGCCGCCAAATCTTTGATAAACTGGTCTCCAATGGTGTTGACCGGTCCTGCTGTATCTATGAGAAATGTTGCAATGTTCTTAACAGGATCGAGTCGGTATATAACTTCAGGCATTTTTTATCTCCTAAAATCTAAATAGATTAATCTTTCCAAAAAGGGGCTTACACTTGAACCATAATTGCTTCGCCCTGGGTTAACCCTCCGCATATGGCAGCAACGGCCTTTCCTCCACCTCTTCGCCGAAGTTCGTACATCATTGCCATGGTGATTCTGAGGCCCGAAGCTCCTACGGGATGTCCAATAGCGATTGCACCGCCGTTAACATTGGTTTTCGCTATCAACTCATGCCATTTTTTTTCATCATTTTCCGCCAGTATTTTGGTGCTGACCAGTGGCATTGCGGCAAAAGCCTCATTGATTTCAATCAGACTGATGTCATCGATGCTCATCTTTGTTCTTTCCAGCAGTTTGTTAATGGCAAATGCGGGGATCCAGGATATACCGTAAGGCATGTCGGTTTTCCCGACCTGATCAACGATCGTTCCCAGAATTGTAAGGCCCAGTGCCTTTGCTTTTTTTTCGGTCATAACCACCATTGCAGACGCGCCATCATTTAACCCGGGTGCATTCCCGGCTGTAGTGGTCTTGGCCCCGAATACCGGCGGAAGCATTTCGGTCCCCGCGACACTCCCACCGGGACGCGGCATTTCATCCGCAGTAAAAAGGTATTTTTGTCTTTTTTTTTTAACCGGTATGGGAACGATTTCATCCTCAAATTTTCCGGCTTTCATGGCTGCCGACCATTTTAAATGAGAACCCATTGCAAAGTTATCCAGCATTCTTTTGGGAATATTATATTTTTCAGCGCCGTCTGATGCATCGACCGCCACTGAATGGTAGCCGGGATACATAATGGGGAATATCGGATCAGGCATCTTTACTTCACCGATTCTGACACCGGCCCTGAGTTGGCGCGACATATGAGGCGCCCTGCTCATGGCCTCGGTGCCGATTACCAACGCAGACTCTATTTCTCCCAGGCGAAGGCCCCAAAGCGCCATTCGAAGCGCGGTAAGGGGCGAGCAGCAGGCCGTATCAATAGTTGTTGTAAATACATCACGGCCAACCTTAAGGCCGATTTGTCTGCCGGTGACAGATCCGGTCTCATAGGAGCTCGGAATACAGTTTCCCACAAAAATCTGATCGATTTCGTCTTTAACATTATTTCCTGCAGCCTCCAGTGTGGCGTTTGCAACATGAACAGCCACATCAAGCGGCTCCATTTCGGAAAGGGAACCGAGATACTTGCCAAAAGGAGATCTTTTGGCACTGACAATGACACATTTTTCAGACATTCTTTTCTTCCTCCCAAATTTTTTTATTTAACTCTTATATAACTGCTTAAAAATCAGTTTAATTAGCCATTTCATAACGTGTTTCACACAAAAACGACGAATCGCTCTTTATTCTTTTTGTGCCGACCCGACAAGCGTCTGCATATTGTCGATTGTTTCAAGGGAATCAACTGCAGTTTCCAGTGCAGCTGTCGTCTGATTACCAAGTACAGGTGTGCACAGGTCTATAAATTTAGCTGAAATTTTAGACTTTTTTTCTTTAAGTTCCGGTATGGCCTTTAGAATATCTGAAACAGCGGTATAGGATTTCCCGGAATCTGTTTCGATTTCAACCCTTGCTTCCAGCGCCTGGAAATCCTGTGTTTGGTTGACCGATATTTTTTTCATAAAATCTCTGATTGCCCGGTCCTTTACTTTTTCCTCAGTAAAAGCCTGCATCCCGGTATTTTCATTTAATAGCGCATTGGCCACACAATATGGAATACAGAATTTTCCTTCCAGGCCTGTATTGGCTTCCATCTTGCTGGCGGCTGACAGGGCCAGTTCGGAAGAAAAAATTCGGACTGTTTTGATATCCTTTGGTTCTATCTTTTCTTTATGGGCGATGGCGCGGGACGCTTCGATGGGAGAATGGGTGGCATGGCAGGAGGCGTGGTATTTCTGCGCCAGATTTTCAATCTCCCATGTCTTGCCTATCGTGTTCACAACATCTTTATTTACACTACCTTGAAAAACTTTAAAGAACCCGTGATTGCCTTCAATTACGTCTTCAGCACCGGTGAACCCATCCCTTGCAAGAAGTGCAGCCATTAAGCCGGACTGGGATGCTTTGCCGGCATGAAAGGCTTTGCTCATTGTGCCGAAAGATATCTTCAAGCCGGAAGCCTGCGTTCCGGCAATTCCCAAGGCATTAGCGGATTGTTTTTCATCCAGTCCCAACATGTTCGCACAAGCAGCAGCCGAAGCAAAATGTCCAAGCGTTGAGGTGGGATGACAACCAGACATGTAATGTTCAATACCTCCGCAGGCTCCGACGACTGCTCCCACTTTCAGGCCGATAATATAAGCGGCAAGAAAATCGCTTCCGGATTTCTCCATCCACTCCGAAAGCGCAAGAATAGATGGGAATATCGTCACGGATGGATGCCCCAGAAAATGCTCCAGCGTATCGTCATAATCAATGACATGCGAAGCAGCCCCGTTAATGAGCGCTGCCTGACATGCTGTTTTTTTCATACCATGCCCCAACAGGGTTGCTTGTTTGTTAGCACCCATCAAATCAGCAAATTTAATCAATTTTTCAACCAGCGGGTCATCTTTTCCGGCAAATGTCACACCAAGCCAATCCTTAAAAGCGACCCTGGCATGATCAAATACATGAGATGGGATATCTGATTTCTCTGTTTTGGCAACAAAACGGGCTAATATTTTAGTCAGTTCGATAGATTTTTCCGGCATGGTTGAATACCTCCTCATACTCAAACTATATTAAAAACCATTAAAAGGCGTTCCTTTGAGCGGGAAAATCGCTCCTCAAAAAAAAGTTCTTATTTGTCGTTTTATTCAATAATTATTTATGCCATGGCAGTCGTGCGTTGGGATCACTCCAGAATATGGACAGAAACAGTGATATTAGAAATCCACCCAACAAAAAAGCAGTAATTATTGAACCCGTCATCATTTTGATGTCAAGATTAGTAAACAACCAGATACCGACCAACAGGTTGGCCCATCCCCAAATAACATTTATTACCGGGCTGGTTTTTTGAGAAAATGGCGTCATGTGACGTTTGCCGCAAATCCCCTGAACCAGATGCGGAATTGCATTAAATAAAAACATGCCTGAAAAAAATACTTTTATTAAATCTGCCATTTTTATGCTCCGCCGCTTACATTAAAAGTCAAAATAATATCTGTTGATGAGATTTTTTAATGTTTAAATCAATGCGGGTTTCGCTTCACCAAAAACATTTCTAAGCACATCACAAATTTCCTGCAACGTAGCATAACTCTTCACGCAAGATAGAATATCCGGCATCAGGTTGATCGATTCGTCGGCGGCGTTCTGTTTTAGTTTTTTGAGGTTTCGGGCAACCAGACTGTTATCTCGATCATCTTTCAGGCGTTGAAGATTATCTTTTTGACGCTGCTCCGCGCTGGCCATCAATTCCGGTGAATACACTTCTTCAACACTGCGGTTGACCTGAACGTCTATTTCATCAGAGCCCATAAAACAATTGACGCCCACAACAAACTCTTCCTTGTTTTCAATTTTTTTCTGTTTTTCATAGGCGCTTTTGGCAACCGCCTTTGGCATATAACCGTTTTCAATGGCAGCAACAACCCCACCCATTTGTTCGATTTTATCAAATTCCGCCCTTGCCTTGGATTCAATTTCATCCGTCATTGATTCCATAAAAAAGGACCCGGCCCAGGGATCTGATGTCTCTCCCAGCTTGGCCTCGTATATTAAAACTCGGGTTCCATCATAGACTAACTGCTGGGCTTCCAGGCTGTGCCCCAGCCCCAGCGGTTCGTCAAACGGAGGATAGACACCCGGAAGCCCTCCGGACATTCCGGCGGCCATTGCTCCGACAACGGATCGGACAAGATTATTCAAAGGTCTCTGCAACTGCGTACTGCTGCATCCTATGTGAGCAGTAGAAATCTGCCGGATCATCATGCTTTTTGGATTTTTTGCCCCAAAACGTTCTTTTAGCATGCGCGCCCACATCCTACGGGCGGCACGCTGGAAAGCGATTTCTTTATAAAACTCCATGCTTCCGCCAAAGGCGTTAAAAGTAAAACGGGGCGCAAAAACATCAATGCCAAGCCCCGCATCAACCCCTGCCTGAAGATAGGCGGCACCAATTGCCATGCTGAAAGCAAGATCCTGGGTCCTTGTGGCCCCGGCTTCACGCATATGATATCCGCCGATGCTGGTAACATTAAATTTCGGCATATGTTCGGTACAAAAAGTAAGCGTGTCACGAAAAAGCCGCAACGACGGTCCTGGAGGGAATATATAAGTACCCCGACCAATAAACTCTTTTAAGATGTCATTTTGAGGCGTACCCCTAAGCTTGTCGATCGAAATACCACGCTGTTCAGCCAATGCCACGTACATGGCAATGATAACCGCCGCCGGTGCGTTAATGGTAAAGTTCGACGCTATTTTATCCAGATCCAAATCTCCGGTATAAGGCTCATAGATAATTTCAAAATCTTTTAAGGAATCAATTGCCACGCCCACCCGGCCGACCTCTCCCTCTGCCCGGGTATCGTCCGAGTCATAACCGCATTGTGTCGGCAGATCCATTGCTATGTTCGGAGCGCCTTTACGCCCCAAAGAATGCATTCGGATCAGATAATCCCGATAATCCTCAGCCGTCCCGAAACCTGCGTATTTCCCGGCACCGCTTGTACCCCACTCAAACCGTGTTTCCGCCTTTGCCATCATTTCTGCAAAAGCCTGCCATTTGGGTACCGGAAAATTGCCGGCGGTAAATGGATATTGACCGGGGAAACCTACATCTTCGAGGAAATCGAAACTGTTATTATCATTAGGTGTGTAAAACCGGGTCGGACTTTTTGTAAGGCCAAATTTTTTAAGGTGCGGCGAAATCACATTATCCTGCCACTGCTGACGTGCCTGTCCTATTTTTTTGTTATTTTCTTTGGTATCCTTCATCGCGTGATCTCTCCTATGTGTGCCAAAAACATTGACAACTTTAGTAAATTTTTCACATGCGTTCACAGGGCACCGCATCTGCTTTGTTGCCGCGCACTTGAAGTACAAAAAGTACGTCTATGCGCTCGGCGCCTCGCATCTGCAGCACCCTGTAAACGCATACAGTTCATCGATTGACAGCATATCAGTAGTTGTACCTCCGTGAACGGTTACAACTTTTCCGTATTAAATTCCACATTCAGCCAGAGAGACGTATTCAGTCAGAGTGTTGCCTTATCCGAAGTGGTATTCCAAAAACGGACTATTCAGCCAGAGTGTCTTCTCTCAACTCGGCTTTTCTAATTTTCCCTGTTGAAGTCATAGGCAGGGCATCGATTATTTTAACATGGGCCGGAAATTTGAATTTGGCGATTTTTCCGCTAAGGAACTCATGGACTTCTTTTTTGGTAATGCTTTCCCCTTTATTACAAACAATAAAGGCTTTCCCGGCCTCACCCCATTGCTCATCATTCACCCCGATAATGGCCACATTTTCAATTTTCGGGTGATCGACCAGTACTTTTTCGATCTGTGCCGGGTACACATTCTCTCCGCCGGATCGATACATGTCCTTGGCCCTGTCGACGATGTAAAAATAACCGTCTTCATCAATGTAGCCAAGATCGCCGGTGTGCAAAACTCCATCGACAATAGTCTCTTTTGTTTTTTCAGGCAGATTCCAATATCCGCTCATCACGGTGGGACCGCTGGCCACAATTTCTCCGATTACGCCTGGCGGGGTCCTGTTTCCATCTTTGTCCTGAATCCAGATATCCGTAAAAAAGCCCGGCAAACCGATGGAACCTTCTTTTTTTATGATGTCTTCCTTGGGCAGCATCATCATGGCCGAGTTTTCTGTCTGGCCAAACCCCTGCTGCATGAATAATCCTTTTTGGGCCAATTCTTCGAGCAGGCTGATCGGCGTCCTTTCACCGCCGCCCAACACATTTTTAACACTGCTCACATCGATATTGTCGAGTCCCTTTGACTGCAGGATAAGGCGCCACATGGTGGTCAGGGCAAAAATCACCGTTGGTTTATATTTTTCAATATCCCTGGAAAACTGTTCCGGCTCAAACCTGAGTCTCATAATGAATGATGCGCCCCGGCACAAGACCGGTGTGGCGATGATAAACAGCCCGCCGGAATGAAATAAAGGCAGCTGGGACAGAAAAATATCGTCCCTAGACATGTCTGTATACATCATGATCTGAAAAACTTTAAAATATGTTTGGCCGTGGGAAAGCACCGCACCTTTTGGATTGCCGGTGACACCTGAAGTGTAAATAATGGCCAGTGGATCATCAACGTCAATGGGCTTGTCAACCGTTGGTTCATCTGTTGAATTGGCATCAATTACCTGATGATAATCGGTAGCCCACTCCGGGCACTCCGGCAGGCCGGGGATGCCGATTTTCAACCAGAGGAACTTATCCTCTTCCACCTGTACAGAAGACCGGATCGGCTCAACATTACCGGCGAACGCATCATGAAAGACAAGCAGGCGAGAACCGCAGTCGTTGAGCTGATACTGAACTTCACCAGCCACCATACGAACGTTCAACGGTACAAAAATAAGACCGATTTTAGCAGCAGCTAAATAGATCGCCATAAACTCCGGGCAATTGGCCAGAAGCACTGAAATACGATCGCCTTTTTTCAGACCCTTTGAGAGAAAATAGTTTGCGACACGGTTGGTTTCCTCATTTAGATACCCATAGGATATATTCTTGTCTTCAAAAATAAACGCTGTTTTATCCGGTATGACAGTTGCCTGCTTCGTTGCAATTTTACCGATATTCCACTTCATCCGGTACCCCCTTTTTCATTAATCTTTTTTCATTTGTCTAATTTTATTTGTCTCGATAAGGACGCCATGCGCTACTATTTATAAATACATCCGACCCCGCCAAAAAAACGATACGGCCGATCCATAGTAGGAATCATTACAAATATTGTGCCAAGGTTGGAGATACGCGAAAGAAACGGTTGAAGGAAAGATTAAATATTTAGACAGAGCACGGTCTTTAAGCTGTCATGACCGGAATTTTGAATAAAAAAAATTTCATTAAATTATTAGCAGGTCATTCTAAGAAATATATAAATTAAATCAAAAATCGGACATAATGGCATTTTTTGCACTCATGTCCGATTTAAGCTAATCCAAACAAGTTTTACAGTAGAAACTTAATCAATTCTTCATGAAAAATCGCAGACATACTATGCGAGTCGGAAATAAAAAGGCGTGCGTTCCGCTGACATCCGGCTGACATCCGGCTGATTTCCTGGCTGATTTCATGCTTTAATGCCTGTCACCGCTAATCCTTTTTCAATTTCTTGCTTAAAATACGTGCAGCACATCTCGACATAATCGTTGCATGATTGTCCATCATATACCATCCATGGAAAAATACAGCTTGTCCACAGAACTGATGAGGGAATGGTGCATTGTATTTGTCTTGACGGAATCTGATGTGCCTTCTCCATTTTTTTATGATTAGGATGATCCGTAACCCCTGCATCATAAAGTATCCGGCATCTTTCCTCAGCAGGGACATGAAAGGCCGGCGAAGAAAAATTAATCCCATACCGGCTAAATATATCCCGGGCAATCACCTTGACATCTTCAAGCTGCGAGCCGTCATCCAACTGTTCAGTATTACTGCCGTCGCAGATGTCTGCGATATTGTTTTCCTTACAGAACTTTATCGCCGCGATATCCATGGCGATTTTGCATTGCAGGCATTCATTGGCCATAAACAGTTTGTGCATATTTTTCATATATTTTTCGCGGCCATTGCGCAATCCATGGGGGTCTTCCCACAAGGGACCGATTTTTTGGCTAAGAACCGCCTGCTGGGCCTGCTGCTTCTCCTGATGAGGTGTAATCGCCTGATAAATACTTTCAATATCTATTATTTTATGGTGAATTTTTGCATTTGAAGGCGCTTTCTGCCTCAGTCTGTTGACTGCATCCTGGAGATTTTCAGCTCGCCTCAGACCATATCTTGTAAAAGTAACAAGATGTATCTGATCATATTTTGACAGTTGTAACCAGGCGACATATGTTGAATCCGTACCGCCGGAAAACATAACAGCTATTTGTTTGCTTTTCATCTATCATTCTCCTTAAACCGCCCATTGAATTAAAATTTTTAATGCCTGGCAAGCCTGATGGCAGAATGAACGGGTTCCATAAAATCAACCCGAATCATCATGTCTTCTTTTTTGCCACATGGCATAAGCCTCAACCTGCGGAAAACTTGTGGGACAATCAGCAGGTTAGAGCCGCACCATACCATATGAATTATACAAGAAGTATGCCATCGTATACAATAATACCAGAGTATAAGAAGTTGACAGTAAATCCTTTGAGTCAATAATTCGGTGGGCGGAAGGGATGCATCTTAATGTGAATACGCTATGAATTTTATAAAA
>JAJRPH010000534.1 GCA_024280875.1 Deltaproteobacteria bacterium
ACCTGGAACAGCACGTGACGGAGATTTTTCCCCAGTTAAAAGGGATTCGTTTTACCCATCGCTGGGGTGGGCCGGTGTCGGTAACCGTGGATATGGCACCGGCGATCGGATATCTGGGCGACGATAAAAAAGCTATTTTTTCACTGGGTTGCATCGGGCATGGGGTTTCTTTGACCACATACAACGGCCGGACCATTGCTGAAATGATCAGCGGTCAAAAAACATCCCGCACGGAAACTTTTTTCGTGGGCCGAAAAACATTGCCGTGGCCCCCGGACCTGATCACTTACGGGGCTGCCCATGCTATCAGAGGGTTTATGAAGCTGGAGGATCGATTTTATTATAAGTGATTTTTATTAACAGGAGACCTCATGATCATAGATATCCATACCCATTTAGGCGATATTCTTTATCCAAACGGTGGACAATTAATTGATCAGAAAAACGTCCGGAAAAAAATCTTCTTTGATGTTATCTCCCAGTCCGAGTTTTTATTACACACCGGCATTTCCGACGCGGTTGACCAGTGGCTTTATAAAAAGATGTACACACTTGTTACACGGGCATCACGGGCCAGGAATGCCACAGCCACCCTTGAAAATATGCGTCAATCCATGGACGCGACCGGTGTTGTCAAAAGCGTCTGTATGCCCATCCCGCCGTATGTGACATTTGATGATCTAAGGTGCGCCCAGGCAAAAGACGCCGGGGTCATTGCTTTTACCGGGATTGATTATACAAGAAAATATGATGTGGCATCGGCGCTGAAATCAGATGTATCAAAAGGGGCAAAGGGGATAAAGCTGCACCCGATCATTCAGCGGGCTCCGATGGACAATCAAAAAACATTTGAGGCGATGGAGGCGTTTGCGCCTTTCCGGTTGCCGGTCCTTTTTCATTGCGGTATTTCTTCTTACTATCTGGGCGCGGAGCAGCAGGAAAAAGAAAATGCCGGTTTCGGTGCAATTGCATATGCCAGAGACCTGGTGGCCAATTTCCCCAATGTCACGTTTATTGCCGGCCATGCCGGTCTTTTTCAATACCGGGAGGTGATGGATCTTCTGGCCGGTTTTAAGAATGTAATGGTAGATACGTCAGTTCAATCCCCCGGGCATATCCGGGAACTGTTAAATGTTTTCGGGCCGGAGAGGTTGATGTATGCATCGGACTGGCCTTTTGGCAACAGAAAGTCGGCTATCAAAATTATGAAAAAAGCCTGCCAGGGCGACAAATCCCTTGAAAAACGCATTTTTTATGAAAACGCGGCGTTATTGTTAGGAATTTGATACGTGTGTCCTTCGGGACGCCCCTAACTTATTAACTTAATGGTTCCGTCCCCCTTAAAGGAATATCGCAGACCGGAAGTCTGCTTTCTTCGATACCGCCTGTCATAAAAAGTGCTTTTTTCGTTTTGTCATGCTTGGCTGCAGATCCGGATTACATAATATAACCTTAATTATCAGACGCAATTTTATCTATCTTGATTTTAAAAGGAAAAATACCGTCCGATAATTCATATTATATAAACCGGGCAGCAAGCCCGCCAAAACTCAAGGCACTTTTCATGCCAGGCGGGTCCGGGGCGGTTCGGACGTTCAGCAACACTTACCACGAATCTTCCCATTTTATAGACGCTAATGGCGTTTTATTTTTTTATTACGCTAATGGCGCTACCCTACGGGGTTGCGGTATTGTATCATTTTTTAATCGGTAGCGTCTCCAGCGGATATCCGTTTTGCTCTACGCTGCAGAGAGCTTTTCCGTATGATTCTCAAGAGTTTGAATAATATCCTGAATCGAATCAACTTCAGGCTCATCAAAATATGCTTCTCCGCATTGTTGGCACACCCAGGCAGGAACGGTATCCAAGGTTAGATGATAGCCTTTCCGATCAACATGAAAGGGCGCAACGTCTTTAATCATTTTTCCCTGACAGTGCATACACTTCATGATTTTTTCCTTTTCTTGTAATTATTTTTCCAGTCCTGTTCATTCGGCACATAGGCCGTTATGATAGCTAAATAATCCTCTTTTGGAGAACAGACAACGTGTATCGGGCGGCCTGAAATAATGTCGAGAATCAGACAACTGTGCCCGCGCATATCCTCCGGATAGTCTTCTATGACTTCGCCGTTTTCAATCGCATGCCGGATATCCTTTGTGCGTATCATTCTGTCCGGCTTGGACATTTGACGCACTGCATGCGGAAGAAACAGAATCCTTTTTGCTGCGCTTTCTTTTATAAGGCGCAGGATGTCTTTTTGTTCTGCCATTAATATCGCCTGTTCATTTTGCTATGGTCTGCTGCCGGTGCCTGAAGCCAGACGTTGAAACCGGTTTTTAATGATAAATGTATTGAGAACAGCTTTTATGGTTGCCCTGTCTTCTTCCGGAAGTGCATCAATTTCTTTTACTGTCAACCTCAGTTCCCGGTCCGCAATCTGTATGCGGCTTTTATCCTCTTGCTCATCAGAAGCAATGTAATCAAGAGTTACATTAAAAATCTCAGCCATTTTTATTAACAGGTCAATAGAAGGGGCATGTATGCCACGTTCATAGCCTGCGATCTGTTTTTGATGGATATTGATCTTTTTTGACAACTGGGTTTGAGACCATCCTTTTTCCTGCCTGAGGCGCTTGATCCGCTTTCCTAATGTCATAATGACTCCATAAATTCATGTTTTTAGGATACTTTAATTATAATTATTCCTAATTATGCCCTTGTTTTACGGAGTGATCAAGCAATTTGTGTAAAGTCTCCGGGGTCAAAGCTTGAATAGTGAATTATCTAATGCCGGGGTCAGATCTGCCCTTGACCCATTGAGTCGCTCACCTATTGGCCAATATTTTGAAACCATCAACAGCGGTTATTGATTCTTCTTTAACCGCCGTTTTTTCAGGAATGGCTGGGCGGAAATCGCATGGAAAATCTTTGCATTTTATGAGTCAACATAAGAGAATATTTTTGAAGTTGAAACACAATAAGCATGGGCGTTTCAAAGCCACCCTCAACCCGGGGCTTTCTTTTCGTTAGGCGGGAAGCAGGCCCCTTGCCCACTCCGGTAAGGGATCTGCTTTTGCTTCATAGTTTCCAGACTTCATCACAATGATTTGTTGAAATGGATCGTCCTTAGAGGAATTATCTAAGATTCTCGCTTCATCGACTATAGATAAAGCTGTTTTAATGTGTTTCATAGTTCTGGGTATCCGAGAGTGAATCTTTTCAGTCGGGACGCTATGCCCTCCCTCTGAGACACGCTGTTTGACTCTGGCTTCATTCAAGCTTGAATCAAATAAATGAATATATACAAGGATGATCTTATAGCCATTAGCCTTTGCCTTGGCAAGAAAATCGATCTTTGACTCATGAGAGAAAACCGTTTCAAAACAAAAAGAGACTCCTTGCGAGATCAAGTCTTCTCTGATTTTAGCGGCCACGGTTGCAGCATGATAGCTTAAACCTTCCGGATTCTCCGAATTAATATCTTTAGCTATCAAATCTGCATTCACAAACTTGATGCCGTATTTGGCAAGATGCCGATTGTAGAATGTAGACTTGCCTGCACCATTCCCGCCAGCTAACACCCAAAGTTGTCTTGGATTAGCCATTAGAGCGCCTTAAATTCACCGTTTTCAAAAGAACCAGACCACCTTTTTTTTGTGATAGAATTCACTCGATCAAGGTAACCAGGATGTTCAACGCTTGCCTCATAGTATATCTTGGCAGACGTTACATTTTTAGCAAGAAGTCCTTTAGTCCTATCGTTTTCGAGATCATTAAATATAACGTCTGAATCAATAGGAATCGAGTGAGCAGATGGGGTTACCTCTAATTTAATCGTTTTTATACCTTGAGATACGGCATAAGCATCTGTAATATTTAATTTAGAGGAAATGGCTTTGCCTAATTTTGCCCAGTACTCAAGCTGTTTGGTCTTTGATCTATTCTGAATTCTGGCCTCACGCTCCGCTTGAAACGCCAAGTCTTGGTCTATTCTTAAAGATACAGTGGTCATCATAACCTCCTATCATCGGTCTTTTAATCATTGACGCAATCAGCATCATAATGATGCATTTTACTACAATAATAATATTGGTTTAAGGTTATGTCAATGAAATTTATTCTATCAGGGGTATCCTGATAATCCCGCCAATCATCCGTCTAAGTTCTCCATTGGGATCCGAATGAGAATCTTCATCCCCTCGTTCGGCCTGGAACCACACTCAATTTTTCCGCCCAGGGTTTGCGTGACGATATTATAAACAATGTACATTCCCAATCCGGTGCCGCCGGATGCCCGCCTGGTTGTAAAAAACGGATCAAATATTTTAGCCGCCGCTTCCGGGAGCATGCCGCAGCCATTATCCTGATAGCTAACAGTCAAATGACCGTTTTCAACAGTGACGCGGATTTCCATTTCACCGGCTTCAATTTTTTCAAATGCGTGAATCAGGGAGTTGACGATTAAATTGGTAATGATCTGGGAAAACACTCCGGGGTAGCTGGTAATTTCCAGATCCTCCGGGCACACGGTGATGATTTCATGCCGGGTTCGTTTGAACTTGGGCTGAAGGTTCATCAGCACTTCATCCAGATAGTCTTTTACGTTAAACCGCCGTCGTTCGCCACTGGACTGGTCCACTGCGATTTCCTTGAAACTGCCGACCAGTTCAACCGCCCGTTTCAGGTTGTTTTTGATGGTGGCGGAGGCTTCCAAGGCGTCTTTGAGGTTTTTTTCAAAATCTTCCGCAGATAGATTTTGGGAGTGATAAAGAGTGTTTAATGCGGCCAGCTTTTCTTCCAGAAAAGAGATTGCTGTGACCCCGATCCCGATAGGCGTGTTTATTTCATGGGTGACGCCTGCTACCAGGCCGCCGAGAGCTGCCATCTTCTCAGATTGAATCAGATGATCCTGGGCTTCTTTCAGGGTTTCTAAGGATTCTTCAAGTTCGGCAGTCCGTTTGCTGACCCGCTGCTCCAGTTCCCGGTTGAGTGTTACCAGTTCGGTTTCCGCACGTTTTCTTTCGGTGATGTCCGTCACCATGGCAAAAGAGCCGATGATTTTGTTTGATTTGTCAAACAGCGGTGCGGCTGTGACCAGACAATCCACCCGGGTTCCTTCCGGCCGGGTAAAGGCAATGTCATAGGCACCTTTGATCCCCTGAAGCCTGAGTGCCAGCTGTCCCTTGACCATTTCAGCGGCCTGCAGATCCAGAAAATCAAAATAGTTCATGCCGATGACCGCATCGTGTTTCCGTCCCAGAATCCGGCACATTTCAGGATTCACGTCCGAGATGACGGCATTGATGTCAATGGATAGAACCCCCTCATTGGCGGTTTTCAGCAGATTGCCGAGCCGATGTTCAGTCTCTTTCAGTTCTTCATACAGCATTGCGTTATCAAGGGAAATCGCCGCCTGTGATGCAATGATTTTCAATATTTCCTGTCGTTGTTGCGTAAAGGCCCCTGCAGTAAGATTGTTTTCCAGATACATGACGGCGGTCAAATGCTGTTGATGGGCCACCGGTATGCATATGACGGATTTGGGGGACTGACGGATAATATACGAATCTTTTGAAAACAGTTTTTCTTTTGAAGCGTCCGAAAGAAGCACTGTTTCCCCGGTCCGACCCACAAAACGAATGAGTGATACCGGAACGATATCAGATGTCTGACCTTTGGGGTGCGTTATCTGAATGCCGTCTCTTTGTAAACGTCCAACCGCTTCAACGGAAAAACGGTCTTTGTTTTTCAGCAGCAGCACTCCTTTTTCAGCGCCGGCAGTCTCGATGTTCAGGCGGACCAGCTGGTTGATCAGTCGTTCTAAAATAATTTCTTCGGAAACCGTTTGCGCGGCCTTAATAACGGTTGCAATATCTATTGATGAAATATCAACGGCTGATGGTTTTGGCCGGTCTGTTTCGGAAGCGTTTTCAGTTGAAATCTCTTTGGGCCATTTTGCCGGGAAAGATTTTTTTGCATCAGATAATAATTGAGGGTGACGCTTTTCCATGAGGCGAAGTTTGGAGGATGCCCCCCAGCGCTGGTAGCATCGGTAAGCACGGGTCATGAAAATATCAGCAATCTCAATATTTTCCAGTTCGTACCAGGTCTTTCCGGCAAGTTCATTGGCAATGGCTTCATCCTGGACGAATTCGTTGAGGGCCGCTTTGGCAATAGATGAATTAAACTGGATCATGGCCTTTTCGTATTTGTTTTCAAGGGCGGCCAGGCCGGCTTCGATCAATAGATATTTGTGTTCAAAATTTTCCGGTACATGTTTGGCCCAACGGCCCATTTTTTTCTGATTGGACTTGATTCTTTTTATATGTTTTTTCCGAGTGCGGGGTTTAGCTCCGGGGCAGGCAGCGATAAGTGCCAGAGAATAGTAAAAATAATATTCAGATACGAAAATCTGTCCCATGGTGGCTTCAAGATACTTTTTCCCGTCTTGTGCGCATTTTAAGCAGGCATCTATATCATCAAACAGATAATACAGAAGCATTTTGCCGATATTATGAATCCCCAGTCGGTTTAAGTCATTAATTTTCCGCCATTGGGCGATGAAGTCCTCTTCATTGCAGATGCGGCCTTCAATCTTTGTCGGGTCGGCGGTTTCGGTCTTCAGGTTTTCCACCAGCTGATACCAGAGTAAAAATTCCTGAAAGCTGCTTTCCTGGTGGATATTTTTGAGCGGACCATAGTATTTATTGAATTTTTCCGTAACCTTATCCAGTGGTTCTCCCAGAAAAAAACAGGTGTACATATATAGTGTCAGGCCGTAAGCGGCAAAGGCGTGGTCGCCGGTTTCCACACCGCTGAGATAGGCTTCGATCAGATAAGTCAGATCCTCTTTCAACGGTTTTGTCCAGTGATGGATGCCGCCCCCGATCAGGAGATTGACCTTGGCTTTTAATTGTAGGGCATTAAATTTATCTATTCTTTTTAAAGCCAGGCCGGCATATTCACGGCCTTTTTTGTAACTGTCGAATACCCCGCACATAATGGCCCCGTAAGTGGCGTAGGCGAATGCCGAATACATGGAATTTCCGCATGTTATCGTCAATGTCAGCAGCCTTAAAATGGCAATGACCATGAAGTCGGGGTTCTCCACATAGCAAGGATCAGCCATCCGCATCAGGATTTTGGCTCTGGCCAAATTTTTTGGGTCAGTCATTTCCGGCAGGGTTATCAGGTCATCGACTGTTTTGCTTCGCAGCAGCCATTTGGCGTTTACCAGGCCGATCCCAATGGTGAGCTTGGAGGCTTTTTTCGGGAACCTCATCCCGAGCGAATTTAACACTTCAATACTCAGGTCTATGGCTTTTGCCGGCTGA
>JAJRPH010000535.1 GCA_024280875.1 Deltaproteobacteria bacterium
CATTTTGTTCTCCTGATTTAAAGCGCTATATATTAAAACAGCGTAAAATAAGACAATAAAATTACCGATCATATATGCAATTATTCATTATAGCTCATTAAAATATAAAATTTAACATAATTGTACAAGATGATCCTTAATTTTATATTGCAGCAGTTGACACAGTCAGAATATTCATTTAATTTTAGTTTAACTTAATTTTGTTTGACAGGTGATTAATATTTTTTTGGATTTTTTGTAATGCGGAAAGAATATAAATATTGAATACGAAATATTTTAAGGAAAATTTGTGTCGATGAAAAAAAAACGCGTATCTTCCGGAATCACAGGACTGGATCATCTTTTAAGCGGCTTATATATCGGTGACAATGTTATCTGGTATGATGATGCCGGAAGCCTGGCATCCGCATTTTGTCTGAAATTTATCAAGGAATCCCAGAAACAGAAAAAACCAATCGTTTATGTGACCTTTGACCGGTCTCCGAAAAATTTAATTGAAAAGCTCGGGCCCCTGGCTATGAATCAACGGTTGACGATTTTAGACTGCTTTACCAACGGTAAAGGGGACAAAGCTGAAATTTTTAATAAATTTTATGAAAAAGACGGGGCTCAATGGCCTTCCCAGGTCCTTAAAGTAACCGAACCCTGGAAGCCGGAAACCGTTGCAGATGCGATTTACGGGCTGCATAAGACACTCACCGGTGATGTTCGGTTTGTCATAGAGAGCCTGACCGGCATGCAGGATTTATGGGAAGGCGAAGAGCACATACTGAGATTTTATTCCCGATCCTGTCCGAAATTATATGAACTGGATACCATCGCATACTGGATCATTGAAAAAGGCGCGCATTCAAATAAATTAAAAGCGCATATTAACCAGATTGCCCAGGTCGCTATTGATCTTTCAATCAAAAGAGGCAAATCCGCCATAAAAATTTTAAAAGCGGAAAAGCGTACTCCCAGGGCCTTAAATGAAGCCTTTTATTATGCTTATGACGGAGAGGATATTCTTCTGGAAGGTGACGCGAAGGTAAAAGCGCAACATGATTTGGGGGTGCGGATTAAAAAAATCAGAAAAAAACAGGGGATGTCTCAGAAAGAACTGTCCAAATTGATCGGTGTAACACCGAGCAATATTTCACAAATTGAAAGCAACTTGATTTATCCTTCTTTACCGGCCCTGTATAAGATTGCGGAAAATCTTTCAGTGGAAGTGAGTTCTTTTTTTCAGGATAAAACATTGCCCGTCAAAACCGTTTTTCCCAAGGGCAAGGGCGTTAAGATCAGTATGCAGGATATGCCCAAAGACAGTATTTATGCCCAACAGTTGACGCCTCCGGATCTGGACGGAAAGGTTGAGCCATATCTTATCCAGATATTGCCGCAAAAAAAGCTGCCGTCACATTTTTTTGTTCATAAAGGAGAAGAACTCGGCTATGTGCTGTCTGGTAAGATAAAAGTCGTCAGCCAGAATGAGACGCATACGTTAGAGACCGGTGATACCATTTACCTGAAAGCCGATATTCCGACCCAATGGATCAATCCTGGGCCGGAGACAGTTAAGTTGTTATGGCTTAAGGTTAAATGATGAATTCGGGAAACCCGGATTCATCATGTGAGAATAGTTCTGGTATAAGGGAGATGTTTTCTTGTAAAGGTATTTATGTTAGTAAGCAATATGACCCAAAAGAGGTTTGATGTCAATAAAGCCTGCCAAGCATAAATTGAAGTAATTGTAGTTCTTGAACTGGGACAGGATGGGTTCGGAAAACGCGAAGAATTAAAATTCTGGGGACAATAAGGAACTTTCACAGCATGAAAAATTTTGAGTTTTGTCGGGTTTCGTTCAACTCAACCCGACCTTATACGATCAACCTCTCAAAAAATTTGAGGACTGTATCCGGCTTTGTTTTCTTGATTCCACGCAAGTCTGATTTGTTCACTGGCAAGGCATTTCAGCCTTCAGCCCGACGACGTAGCTCCGCTACTTCGAGGGCTGAATAACGCCGCCAGGGGACAAATTCAGGCTATGCGTCATTATTGTAGTCCAGATGCATTAAAAGATCCGACCGCCCGACCAGTTCACTCACGCTTCGCATGCCAAATCTTTTCAGTATTCCGATTAACTCTATTCGCCATGCATTGTAAAGGTTTACAAGCCGCTGGGTGCCCCATTCCAGAGTCATCTGGGTCACCAGACCCGGATCGGTTGTTGCAATACCGCGAGGACAGCCGCGACCGGCTGAGCAGCGGGTGCAGCGGACACACCCAAGGGATATCATTTCAGCGGTTCCGATAACGACCCCGTCTGCACCCAGGGCAATGGCTTTGGCGATGTCGTGGGCGGTTCGGATGCCGCCGCTGGCGATAAGGACGACTTTGTCCCGGGCGCCTTCGTCCACCAGAAATTTGTGAACTTTTGCCACCGCGTATTCAATGGGCATGGCAATGTTCTTTTTGGCAATGTCCGGTGCAGCACCCGTGCCGCCATAACCGCCATCAAGGTGGATAATGTGAGTGCCGGCAGAATAACTTCCCACGGCAACCATATC
>JAJRPH010000025.1 GCA_024280875.1 Deltaproteobacteria bacterium
GCAGTCAACCCCGAGCCATAGGAATCAAAAGACACACCGGTACAGTCGGTCTGATATTGTTCAACCCCGTTCACGTAGATGAAAAATATATTGCCGTACCGTACCGCAGCCAAGTGATACCACTGGCTGGTGGCAATGGAAACACCGGTTTTAATAAACCCTTTATCCGCATAATAACATTTAAGGGTGCCACTCTGGATATACAGTAACAGTCCTGGGTTGCCCAGCTTGTCCAGGGTGGAAATGATCCCCCGGTATCCATCAATCGCACTGGCATACATCCACAAGTCAATGGTAAAGTCACTGGAGCCGAAATCCCAGTCCGTGCTGTCTGCCGCATTTAATGCATCTCCGGCACCGTCATAGACAATCACGGAACTGCCGAATGTGGCGGATTCCCCATGGTGAACATCCCCGCTTGCTATTATGGCATGGTCGGCGCTGGAGCTGTCCACAAACGTTGTGCTGCCGTCGGTGGTGTCGGAGAGGATGATGAGTCGGGTACAGTCCTGTATTATGATGGCAAACGGTGTAATCTCTTCTGATCCGAACTGACCGTCTGCATCGATATAGACTTCACCGGTAGTGATATTAGTCAATGAGTAAAACCCCACCCCGCCGGCACAGCAGATGCCGTCATCATAGGAATCATAAATTTTAAAAAGGTAGTCTCCTGCCGGTATAATCATATCTTTTATATAATTTTGGCTGTTGCCATACGGTCCACCGGAATACATGACATTATCCGCTGTATCGGTAAGCTCCCAGGTGGTTTCATTGCCCCAGTTGTCAGTGGTTAAAGCAAGTTGTACGGTCTGGCCGATGATGACACCTCCGGTAATCGGGAATTCAAACGGATCTTCATCCGCATCGTTTGAATTAAAAGAAACCGTTCCGGCATAGGTCCCCAGCGATGCAGCGTCCAACTGGAGTTGGAAGGATTCACTACTGTACGGGCCGACACTGTTGGGAAAAGTGTCTATGAGTGTATATCCGGCTGGATAACTCAAATTACTCAATGTTAATGTCTCATACCCGCCGTTTTGAATGGTAAATGTTTTGATAACGGGAGTTCCCACATATGTCCAGCCGAAATTCACGGCATTGCCGGTTCCATTTATAATTCCTGAATTCCCGTCGAAAACAGCGATTTCCTGTGGTGACAGGTTGACATGAAAAGAGATGGTATCGCCGACAAAGCCGATATCCGAGATATTTAATCCTCCCACGGAACCGTCCGACAGAAAAGCAGTGGGGTTTGTGGACGCATTTATACTGGTTCTTCCTGAATCCGATGAAAAACAGGCCTGATACCAGTTGCCGTTAGCGGTAACGGTTCCACCAGGTCTGTAAATATATACTTCATCAGGCGGGCCGTTTCGGTTGCCCTGGCCATCCTGGTCCTTGTCAATCCGGTATATCAGCAGGCCCGATCCCGGCACATCCTGGTCAAATGTCCCCGCCCCCTGGTTTCGGTACTCAAGCATGAAATATTCAGTCACGGAATTGGGAGAAGCGATTTTATAACAATTATTGGTGGAAGATGTTGACAGCGGGCTGAGGGAATAGGTACCCGGCAATGAAATAACAGGGATTGAAGCGATCCATCCTCCATATCTGTATTTCATATACGACATCATATGCTGGGGAATAGTGGTGTTATATTCCATTAAATCCCATTGGCCCACCGGGGTCAGACCGTCCATAGAGTAGTGGTATAAATCCGGCGCACCCAGAGAATGAAACATTTCATGGCACAAAACACTGACACCGAATGATTTGGACAGTTGAAAGTTATAATCCCAGACTCGGGCCCCATTGATATTGACGGTATTGGAGTATAACGCCCATCGATGGGGCCATAACAGATTGCTCCATCCATCTGTTTCGCCTTGAATGATATAGACAACATTATCCACCCGGCCATCACCGTCACCGTCCACATCCAGGTCGGGAGGGATCTGGGCGGATACCGCAGTGACCGCGTCTGCCAGGAGCTGATGTTCCCTTTCCGTTCTTTCACTGGTAGTCGCGGTGTCCGGGGCATATCCAACCGGGTTCGATGTCGCATTATAGGGGCGGTAATAGTTTCGGGTATGTGCTGTGTCCTGGTACGATACAATCGCCCCGCCGGACGGCAAGGGGTATAATGTCGAAGAAATTGTCAGCTGGTTGTATGATGCTTCCTTAAAGTAATTTTTCAGTGAAACCGCATTGGAATTAAATGCATCGTCATACATTGTAAGGGGATCGGTAAATTCTCCCTGATCGGCAAAACGGATGAAAATAACAAGATTGTTGAACGTTCCGGTTGCGGGGGCGGACATAATCGTACTGTCGGATGTTTTCTGTGCGGATTCGTCACCGGTTGTCGGAGAATTTTCCGGATTCGGCTGTGAGACCGTCGATGATGAAGGAATTAATCTCATTTTTTTGGCTTTTTCCAGCCGGATTTTTTTGATTTGTTTGGGTTCCAGGTTGATTCCCGGCGAAATTCCCTTAAAACTGAGTGTGTCTGTTTTTTTTGCCTTGGATTGATAGTTTTTCCCTGCTATCAGATTGGTGGGGATGAGTTTATGATTTATTTTCGAAGCATATGTGTAAAACCCGTTATTATTCTGGATGATGGTATATCCGTCTTCATCATGCAGCCAGTTGTAAAATTCATCTCCGCTGGCAAAACAATGCAGAACCGTTCCGTCAGGCTGTGTCAGGGTCTGAGGCACGTTTCTCAGATACGCAGCAAAAAGAGCCTGCGGTGTTAACAGCAGGATCGCCAGTATAATGACAGGTGCAAAAGACCTGAATGATTTTTTTAAATACATTTTATATTTCCTTTCCGGGATTTTTACAGGTAAGCCTGAGAAAACATTCAACTCAAACTGATCATTTTGAATAAAACATGCAAAATTTATTCCTTGAAAGGAAATTTTTATCCTCTGGCTTCATTGGACTGTATTCTCTGTATTTTAAGTAAAAATTACTGAAATCATAAAGGATTAGTGGTCTTGGTATTGTTTAGCCGGTAATTTCCAAAAACAGTACTTGTAATAAATCAAGTGTAACTGTTCATAATTTAAGACAGATGTATACTTTATATCAATCATTTCGCAGGAAAAAGTTTTAATGGGTTTTGGTGTAATGACTCCTAAAAGGATTTTGCCGATGGCTGTATGGGTAGAATTTTTGTCAAAGATGTGCCAAAAAATGCCATATCTGAAGCCGATGTTGCATGACGGCCCTTATTTATATTCGATTATGCGAGGCTTTTTATTGAAGATATGGTGGCTGATGAACCGCATCTGCCCGGTCAGTTCAGGCAGTTTTCCAATTAAATTAAAAAAAGTATAATAAAAAGATGTTTTCCAGTTTTCGGTTTTTGAGTATTGCCGGGTCATGATCCGCGTCATTTGAACCGGATACACCGCCAGGGCAGAGAAAAATATCGGGGTAATAGAAAGGGAGGCAATGAAAATAATGAGTGGAATGAAGACAACCCAGAACCAGGGGCGCATGGTTTCTCGCAAATAATATTTCTCATTGCTTGTGCCATGAAGAACAAATCCCTGGGCATAGGCATATCCGGTTCGCTGCATTTTTTTCCACCATTGAGAAAAATGGAAGATTGCCGCGTCATGGATTGTCATGGGGTGATTCAACCGCCATATTTGCCAGCCTTTTTCCCTTAAACGAAATCCTAGTTCCGGCTCCTCGCCGGCGATGATGGAAGGATTAAAACCACCAACCGCTTTAAACGCCGATATCCGAATCATAAAGTCTCCGCCGGATGCCTGAGCCGAACCGACGGGGGTATCCCATTCCATATCACATAACAGATTGTAAATAGATTTATCCGGAAACCGCTCTTTTCTGCGACCACAGACAATGGCCCGGTCGGTATGGTTGTCAAGTGCCTGTCTCGCATGCGATAACCAGCCGTCAACCGGCTCACAGTCACCATCAATAAATTGAACATATTCAATATCAGGGTATAATTGAATAAGCTGGAAAAAACCTTCATTCCGGGCGCGGGCGGCACTAAATGGAATGTGATTGTCCAGTTCAACGACAGAAAAGCCGATAGATTGGGCAAATTCAACACTGGAATCAGTGGAGCCAGAGTCCACATAGACAATAGGGTGGGAATATATTTTCAGGCAGTTGAGGCAATTGACGAGGCGCCGGCCTTCATTGCGGCCGATGACAACAATTCCGGTATCAGGCATCGGTCGGCAGCTCATTGTCTTTTCGAAGATCCATACATTTGGCCGGAATTCCGACAAGGGTGGCATTATCCGGGGCATTATGGATGACCACCGCGTTGGCCCCTATGACCACATTGTCTCCAATGGTAATATTCCCCAGAATTTTGGCACCAGCGCCGATGTTGACATTTTTTCCGATTACCGGGGCCTCCATAGGACGCTCCACACTCTGATTCCCTATGGTAA
>JAJRPH010000536.1 GCA_024280875.1 Deltaproteobacteria bacterium
GTGAACTTGCCCGCAGACTGATGATGACACCTGCAGGGGTTGGGTACGCGGTCCAACGTGGTGAATCGATTGCCAGGCATTATGGCTACAGCCTTCTGGAATAAGTTATTGAGATATTTAAGGACGTCCCCTCTTTTCCGGTTTTTGGTCAGCCCGGAATATGCCGTAAATATAGTGATAAACAATGCCCATATAGATCATGTGCAGGGCGACAACGGCGAAGTGATAATTTTCTGCATGATAATTTTGATCTACGGAATGGACAAGAAAGGAAAAATAATCCGCGTCAGACGGATTTCTGTATTTTATGGGTAAATATTCAAAGATTTGGTAGGCGGTTTCCATGATTAGATGTCGCCCCAGTCTATTTCGGTTGCCGTAGCTGCAATGATCTGCAAATTGTCTTTGCTGTAACTCTTTTTCCCTTGAAAACTATTGGTTACATAGTCATCCATCCTGTATGAAAAGATGTTCTCCAGATTGGCAACCACTGATTCAGCAAAAGGATCGATGATCGATATTTCTTTGTCCTTGTTATTTCTTATGATGTCGTTGAAATGTTCATCAGCATAATTGAATGAATACCCGGCGATGATTAACCTGCTTGCTTCTGTTATGACCTCCTTGGTTTTGTACCAGGTTTCAATAAAAGCGTTGGAGAGAACCGGCTTCATTTTTAAGGGTGGTATTATCGATGGAATGACACATGGCGGATTATCTTTCTTTTTGAAATCTGTATTGTCTCCAACGATATTTTCTATAAATTCGGCAAGATTGATATTGCGGTGGTTATCGATGGGGCAAAGTTGCCGGTCTTTCATCCTGACAAATTCGGACAGATTGCCGTGGAAATAAAGTGAACCGGAATCTCTGATCTCTGCGAAAGAGGTGTAATTGAGGGTTATCAGGTGCCAGTCGGCAGGCAGGGCGGAGTAAAAAGGCAGTGTGTGGCTGGCTTCTCCATTGAGAATGGTATTTTCTTTGCTCTTCAGATATGCCCACAAAGTCCATGATAAATACATATAGTTTTTCATTTGCGGGATGGACTGGGTATAAAAACCAATAAAATTATCCATCAGCAGCCGCTCAAAATCCATGAGGTTGCCGCGAACATGTTTCAAGATCGGATGTTGCGGCTCGTGCAGACTGCGCTCAAAGATTTTCCTCATGACGGTGTTAAAAATCTCCGAGAATGTCAGCTTGGGCAGTTCAATAATATTTTCATCGTCGATAGTGCCGATATCGTCGCCAAATACCGACTTAATCAGTTTCTCCGTTTCGCTATCGAGTTTTACATCTTCCTGAAGTTTCTGTATTTTTACCAACAAGGCGTTAATCAGCTTTCCAAGTCTTTTGTCATCTTCGCCTGTTTCTTCTTTTTCAATCTCCCTGCTTATATTTTCAACAATCGTGGCTACCTGCCACCTGAATTCATTGGATAATTTGTCAATGGCATTTTTGATGAATTTGTCGTAGCTGAATCTGAGACCAGGCAAAATCTTACGCAGTACCTTGTCGATCTCTTTGCCTTCATCCGTTTGAAGATATTGCCGAATTTGAGGGACAAGCTCAGTTGCCAGGGGGAAATCCAGACCAGGGCTTTTATCGACCCCGGCGCCGCAAATAATAACGGTTTTGCTCATGCTTCCTCCCCCCACACTTCGGCGATTTTGTCCTTGATTTTCTGCTCGTGAATGGCGATCAGCTTTTTGCACTCTTCCACCATTTTTTGCTCTTTTTCTATTTCGACAACGATTTGTTTTTGGGTGTCGAGGGATGGGAGGGGGATTAAATAATTTTCTACAAAGTATTTGGTAAGTCTGCGTAATCCCCCTGTGCCACTCATGTTACTCTTGCCTTCTTCAATGAATTTATTGTTTGAAACGAAATAATAAATCCACTGAGGTAAAATATCTGTATTAGCTCTCAAAATAATAAATTCACTGGAACCAAAGCCAATACCGTTTGTAAGATTTTCTGCAATTCCTGACTTACCATTTTCAAAACAAGGTGTTACTTTCGCCAAGATGACATCATGATTTCTAAAATACGTATATCCCTTATAGACATCACTTAGTTTTCTATTTTCTTTCGGACAAAAATCAATTTGGTACTCCTTGATATATTCCATAGGTACAAAGGAAACATCAGTACTTTCCGACAAAGATTTTATTTCTGATTTTCTCGGATTGGTTTTACACACCTCCCCCAGCTTCACCATTGGCCAGTCGGGGTTAATTTTGATGCGGGGTTTCCAGTTTTCGGCAACCTGTCTGGCGCCGTCTATCACCTTCTGGTAGCTGTCCAGTTCGGCGACGATCTCTTGCTGGACTTCAAGGGGCGGGAGGGGGATTTGATATTTCGCATAAACATCTTGGCGGTTTAAGCCTGGAATACCTGCTCCACCTTTCAAGTTTTGAAGATTAAGAGATTTTAGAATGAAATAAATATATCTTAACTCTGTTTTTCTCTGATTCGTTAATTTGATCCAATACGTTGTATCAATAGGAAAGCAGTCTTCCTTTTCCCAAACAACTTCACCAGCAGAGCCTTTTCTGCCCACGATTATTGCTGGCCCATTTACTATAAATTCATTGTGATATCCGCTAACACCATTTGAACCCATTACAGGATAGGGGCCGGGCAGTCTTTTTTTCTTCGGCAAACTTTTCCCATATTCAAGAGTGCAAACCTCTTCAAACCTCACCATCGGCCACTTGGCTTTACTGTAATCCACGGCTTCCCGGTAACGGTCGCCGGTGAGGTTATAGTCGCCGTTTTCGGCAATTTTTTCTTTTTTTACCCACAGGGCAATTTTTGATTCTGTTTTCTCGCCCTTTTGCCAAGCCCGCACAATGTCATACGCCTGTGGCAGATCGTTTTTGTCTATCCTTCTCCTCTGTGCCCCCAGGTCAAAGCCGTCATTCTCAACTTTAACGAACAGTATTTCATCATTCCTTTTGGCCAGGGTCTTGTCCAGAAACAGGATTGATGTCTTTACGCCACTGTAAGGCTGGAACACCCCGGCGGGCAGGCTGACCACGGCGTGAAGATAATGCTCTTCCATCAGCATTTTTCGTAACGCTTTATAGGCGTTCGCGGACTGGAAAATAATCCCCTCCGGCACAATGATTCCCGCCTTGCCGTGGATGGTGAGATGCTCGGCGATATAGTCCACAAACAGCACTTCCGCCCGGTTGGCCGACACCTGAAAGAGCTTGTGGGGCCGGATACCGCCTTTCGGGGTCATGAACGGCGGATTGGCAAGGATAATGTCAAAATTATCTCCCCACCGCTCTTCATAGGTCAGGGTGTCGTATTCGTAAATTTTAGGAGTGGAAAAACCGTGCAGATAAAGATTGACCAGGGAAAGGCGCACCATGTCCGGGGAAATATCATAGCCGACAATGTTGTTTGCCAGTCGCTTGCGGTCGTCCGGGTTAAGTTTATCTCCCCTGAACTTGCCGTTTTTCTGAATCTCCACACTGGCAATATCGGTGCTTTCACTTTCAGCAAAGGTGGGTGTGTAGTCATCCGCTTTATAGTTAGACGAATTTTCCCGCCAGATATGCTTGTATGATGAGATTAAAAAACCGGCAGTTCCGCAGGCCGGATCAAGTATCTTGTCGGTTTTCTGCGGGTTCACCACCTCGACAATAAAATCAATGATGTGGCGGGGGGTGCGGAACTGTCCGGCATCCCCCTGAGAACCGAGAATTGAAAGCAAATATTCAAAGGCGTTGCCCAGGTTTTCGCTGTTGCTGTAGGAAAAACCGTTGATCTCTTTCAAAAACAGGTTCAGGGTTTCCGGGTCACGGTAGGGCAGATAAGCGTCTTTGAATATGGTGCGGAAAAGTTCGGGTATCTGCTCTGATTTGGCAAACGATGACAAGGCACGGGTGTATAAGTCCCACCGTTCCAGGCCGGAAAGCTCCCGGCTCATCAAACGGCCCCATGAAAACTCTTTCAGGTCACCGGTAAGAAACTGCGCCTTGCCTCCAAGCTCTTCATTTTCCCTGTCCATATCATCCATGAACTTATAGATCAGGGCGTTTGTGATCTGCTCTACCTGGGCCTTGGGGTCTGGAACCTTGCCGACCAGTATTTGCCGGGCGGA
>JAJRPH010000537.1 GCA_024280875.1 Deltaproteobacteria bacterium
AATATTAATTTAGATTAAAAAATCAAAAATAAAACAATCGCTGTAAAATTAATAGAAAAACTATTTTCCAAAATTGCAACTTGACCGGGGTTTATATTTTTAACATATTGATATTTTTCATAAGTTAACCGGACAGCAATGGTACAAAATATATTTTTTTGCCTTCAATTGTTAATTTTAAAACCCGTGGAAGGTTACTGAGGAATCGGACAATACCGGCTTTTTTATCTCCTTTATCTCCTTGGCGCTCAAAATACCAGGCATCATGATTGCCCAGGATCGATTGGCATCCACTTTCAACCAGCAGTTCAACGGTCTGAGCCAACTCTTCCCCGTATCCGGCAATATCCCCGGCGCAGACGACGGTTCCAACCCCCTGTTCCTGAAAAATTGACAACGCTTCCTTTAAAGGCGATGGTGTTGCATGGACATCACTGATTAAGCCGATTTTTTGGGTCATTTTTCAGGCCTTTTGATTCTGATTCGACAAAACCCCCAATTTGATTTTAATAAGAATTTCAGTGGCCCGGATAATAAGTAATATTCACATAATTAAAAAGTTCGGCGGCAGTCGTTATCCCGGACATGTCAGAATCAACAGTGCTGTTTTTTCCCAAAACATGACCATGCCCAATCATCTCAGGGATCATCTGTTTGGGTTTAGAATCAACGTGAAATAACGAACTCCAAACAACAGACGGCTGTCCGTTCACACCGCTGTAGCCCGGATCGTTTTCTTCTTTTGTGTAAGAATCATTGTAATCAAACGATACGTTTGCTTCGATAAAAACCGTTAAATCTTTTCCATTATATTTTTCCGGTATCTGCCAGGCAATGGTATGGACTTCACCGGACGGGGTGGCCCCGGAAACCGCATCAATATCCGGCCCCTGTTTTTCCGGCCGGACGCCTGCCCACACCGGCAACGCGCCGGGACGCTCATCAGCAAACATCCATTTGTTTTTCCCGGCCCCCTGTGTCACAAAAACAGTTTCATGATCACCGGTGCAGGATTCCACCCACACCGCCAGCTGAGGGTATTTAGTGCCCAACAACCATGGATAATGCGCGGTATTAAACGAAAGAGCGATTTCAATATATCTGCCGTTTGTATCAACGACCTTATTTTCTTTTAATCCGGCACAATGAACCAGTAAAATAATAGCCAAAGGGATTAACAGAATAATTTTTTTCATTTTTAATTCCTTTGTTTAAAATATTGTTCAAATGTTTAGTTTATCTGATATTTTCATTCAAATCCAGACTGCTTACCAGTCATGCTTGATATTTCTATTTTGATCACTGCCGTTGCACTTATTGCCTTTTCTGAAAATTGAGATGGTTTATCCGAGTATTGATTCATGAATAACGTCTTCGATTTCGGGCTTTTCAGTGATCTCTTTTTCTTTTCTTCTCATAATTATCTGGTCACTTATTTCAGATAACGACCGAGATCACTCGCCCGCCTGCGGTTTAGCAACCAACTTTGCAGGAACTAATGAATTTCGATAAATATCGAAAAAACGCAGCTCCTCGCGGGTCAAGTGAATTGATTTGTTCGACTTTTGCATACCATTGTCCGGCTTTTTTTGTTGCCATTTATTATGTAAGTTGCATATTAATATCAATCATTAATCTATATAGCGTAGTGTTTGGTCCTTCTCTTTTTCGTTGATCCATACTTCAATATATGCTGGAGAATCGATGCCGACAATACCTGCACAGTAGTGGCCGTCTATCATGCAATAAAAAGGAACTTTTCCCATTTTATAAGGAGTAGAGGCCTGGTTCTCCGGCAGTGGGAGAAATCTTTTATAATCCTTTGCCGAGGCTTCGCCACTCAGAGAATAGAGCATACGTCTGTAAGAATCACCTACCGGCCAGTTCTGTGGAGGGATATATTCCTGCACGCCCCCATTGACATGGGAAAAATCAAGCATATAGCGGGTACCTTTTTCGTTGTTGTCCCGCACTGCTGTCAACATAATATAAGGTAGTGTTAAATGTCTCTGCCTTTATTGGTGTAATCTCTCAGGAGCCATTTCAATGGCATATGTACAGAATGATATTCCGGATGCATAGCTAGAACTTCACGATTTTTTTTGCCCTCTGCAGTTAGAAACCCCTCATATTTTTTTATTTTCAGATTATCATCTTTGGCGAACAGGGTAATGCGTGCACTATGGAAAATGGTTACCAGGCTGTGGTGACTGATGGTTCCTCGAAATATTTCCCCGGTGCTGCCAATAGCAATTTCAGCAGTTTCATAACCGCTTTTCCAAACCAGGATAGAGCCACTTCCGGCAATGACAAAAAAATAAAAACTCCCCAGTGAGGGTGGATGTGAGCTGGGCCAAAGCATATTTTTTACTGAAACTCGAACCTTTTTTGGTGTTTCTCCTGAGGCTGTAGTGACATGGAGAAACACAAAGCGGGGAGGAACAAAGATTGTAAAACAAAAAATAATAACAATGGCGACTATTGCAAATGCCTTAAAAGCACTGGAAAGCAGTTGATTCTTCATAAGTCAGTTCCAGGCTGTGTTACTACCTTTGTCCCGTGTGAACAGAGAAATTGTTGGGTATCGGTAAGCTTGGCATTGATAGCAATTTGCAAAGGTGTTTTTCCATGACTATCAAGAATGTTGATGTCTGCACCAAGTTGAAGAAGATTTTCCATGGCAGGTATTGGGTCGATGCTAGATTTACAGCCAGCCAATTCATGTAACGGAGCATAACCATATTTGTTTCTTGCGTTTACATTCCCACCAAGGGCAACAACTTTTTTAAGCAATTCAAGATCATGTGCCACCAGAGCTGTGATCGGCATCATACCAGAAGTTCGAAAAGGCCTGTTTATATCGGCTCCAGCAGCCAACATGGCTTTGACGACAGAATCGTCTTTTCCCGAATAGCGTCATATAATTCCTTACCAATACCGGGATGGTATGAATTAGGATGCTTCGTATCATAAAGCGGCTTAAGATTGAACCCTGCCTGGAGAATAAAACTGATAGTCTGTTTGTCGTCAAGTTTTGCTGCTGTGATCAAAGCAGTATAGCCAGCCCATCCTTTAATGTCTGCGGGTGGAGTATTGTTAAGCAAGAGCCTGGCTAATTCAGGGTGTTTGTATTTAATTGCAGTGAGTAAAGGAGACAATGATTGGTAAGAAGGTTTGTCTTCCGAGATATTAGGATCAGCTCCAGCCTTGAGTAATAATTCTACCAGTTCATAATCACCCGATGCCAGAGCCCAATGCAGAGCAGTACCATGATGATAAAAATCATTTATGGGTGCCCCTGCAGCGAGTAATAATCTTACTATTTTGTATGTTTTGTCTCGGTTTGGTTTCTTCTTGTTATTATATCTGGATAAATTTAAGGGGGGGAGTTGAGATCTCGTTCCTGCAATGGCAATGGGAAGAAGCGGATTCTTGTTGTTTGGCTTGAACAAGGGGACATTTTTATCCAAAAGAAAAATTACTGATTCTACATCCTGTCCCCTTAGGGCCAGCACAATTGGTTCACCGATATAACTATCAGCCGGTGCACATGAAAAAACAGGGTCTGCCCCGGCCTCAAGTAATGCGTGATTTATCTCAGGAGTTCCGTAATAGAAAGAATATTGCAGAAGAGAAAATTTTTTGAGTGCTCTGTCGTGGCTAAAACAATGGGAGAGATTTACGCCGGATTTGATGATTTGCTCCACCGCAGTGAGATCTTTTTGCTTAATAGCCTGGAATAAAGCCATCTCTTTTTTATGTTGAAGGGTGTCTGCTTTATTTTGAAGTGATTTCTGGAAGTTTGAAAAAAAACCTGACCAAATAAGAACAAAGAGGAGAACTGAAATAAAATATAGATATATCCAGCTGTTGCGAAGATGATTCCCAGCCTTAATTGCCGAAATAATTGCACCTGCTCCCAAAACAATATGTAGCATGGCAACAATGCCCATCGGCATTATGATGTAAAGTGCTGCCATTCCGGATGGCTGATTCATTATTAAAAATAAAAGAATCACGAGGGAGGTCATACAAATAAAGGTCAAAACATATGCTCTGCCCTGGGATTTTGTGGATTTGTCGTTACTCATGCGCTAAATGATTCTCTCATAAAATTTGCCTGCTACTTAATTCATCCATCAGGTTGTCAAGACTTGAAATCTTATCCTTGCTTCTGGTGGAAGTGTTGATGTTTTTTTTGAATAACTTGTATTGATTTTTTCACCGTCGAACGCGGCGGTTGAGCCGCGAGAATCGCAGTCGGCTCCAATGCCCTTGATAGGCGGAGCGCGAAGCGCGGAGCCATCAAGGACATTGGAGCGTAGCGCAACCGCCGCGATAGGACGGACCGTGCTTTTAGCGAGCTTGCGAGCGAGCGGTCCGTCCTATCAGTGTTAATAAGTGGAAAGTTTTTCCATGATATATGTCTATATATCTGGAAAAAATTTCCTCATATCAGTGTATTAAATTCAACTTCGGTAAATATTTCTTTTGGATCTTTTGACTATTTTGCCTACTATTAAATTTTCCGTTTAATACTGTAATGGTGAGAAGGCATGGGAATCAAGACAAAATTCAAACCAACTCCGGACTATTTTCACCGGACTTATTTTTCAATGGATTGACTCGTTCATTTGTAAGGCTTTCAAGATGAAGTCATAGTAAGCCTATTTCGAATCCCGAGTAACGCAGACATGGGCGAATCAGGCCGCTGGCTATGATTTAAGCCATTTATTTCTCAACTGCTCGGACAATTTCTTTACCATCGCAAACCCCTTTTCCACTGTTTTTTCCAGATCCGGATTAATCAGACAGCAGGTGGCCGGTGAAATCTGGCTTTGTGCCAGCATCTGATCCATATCAATGCCTTTAGCAGCCAATTGTTTCCAGACGGATTCTAGCTGATCGGCCAGGGACGCTATATTTTCAGATTCAAAGGGTTCAAAATTAGTGGGCACAATTCCCCATGACAGAATCCCGCCCCGGTCTAAAAATCGTTTAATTGCAGGAGCATATACTGGAAAAATTTCCTTATTGGTATACACATCCAAAGATAAAATATCCAGGTCCTGATTGAGCAGAAAATCCCAGTCCGGGTTCCCGCACAGATGAATTCCCCGGGGGCGTTCGATCATATCAAAAAACTGCTCAAGATCACCTTGGGCCTTTACATCCCCATAGCCGGACATAGCGGAAAACAAAAACTGAAGACCGGGTTCATCCACAAACATAAAGGCATTGGGATTCATTTTTTTGAGCCGGGCAAGCTGCACATTGATGCGCTTTGCCATAAATTCCAGCATGAACGGCCGGACCGTGTCGTCAAAAATAATTGGCCGGTCGTCCTGGTCAATAACATTAAACCCAAAACTGATGGGGCCTTCCAGTTGCCCACGGATGGCCGGACGGTCGGCCAGGTCCAATTCCAGAAACCGATGGTATACGGCAGAATATCTGGTACTGATATCGAAAAATTCCGGAGATTCAAAGTTTGCCAGGACATTTTCCAGTTCTTCAATAAATTTATCCATGGAAAACTTCAACGTCTGCTGTTCCATATCCAGCAAAATACCCGGAAAATGTTCGGCAGCCTGGACATACATATCTTCATAGTAATTCAGCCGGGGCAGTTGAGGCCAGTAGGGAATGTCCATGGTCAGTGCGATTTCGATGGCGCGATCCACATCCGTATGCGGCATTACCGCCATTGCAGTGGTCAAAAGATTTCCGGGTATCGGCATTTTTTCTCCTTTGTAGAGTTAAGCCTGAAGGGCATGGTTTTAAAACTATCGATGAAAATTTTTTTCACATTTCTTAATCGTAATCATAATCCTAATCGGGTTTCTCAAAGAGGCATTGTTTCCTCAGCAGCCCGTGTTATTAGCGGAAACTGCGTTTAACCAATATATTAAAAATTCTACCATAAACCGAACCTGAAATTTAGAGTAGAATTTAGAGTTGCCATTTTATTATTAATATAACATAATATAAACATCAATGCCATTAACTTAACAAAGCTGTTTATAGTTCATGTAAAAAGTTTTTTTCGTTGTTTTATGGTTTCGTGTGAATTTCCGGCCCGGTCGCACTGGTTCAGTCGTTTTTGCCAAAAGCAATTGGAATTCCCTTACCAGGC
>JAJRPH010000538.1 GCA_024280875.1 Deltaproteobacteria bacterium
AAGTCAGATTCCGATGGCAAAGAAAAAAGCTCCAAATTTGAGGCGCGCAAATCCTGAGTGATGATTTGTACTTAGCGTACCATGAAGAAACGAAAGATGAAGCGCAACAAAGAATTTGGACTTTTTACGAAGCCATCAAGTAAGATGTCCCCGGAATTCTTACCCGGCAAAAAACAACCGGTTCCATGAATAAGAACAGCAAATTACCCTGTTTATAATACAGTTGACAAATTATACAATTCCGTTTAGCTTTCAGTGTTTCTTATTAATATATAAAATTTTAATCTTTCCCTCAAAAGAGAAAAGAACTGAATCTTCTCATTAAGGATATGAATAGGATATAATCAAATGGCAGCAATCATTGCCTTTCGAGGTATACTTTATAATACCGAAAAAATCACCAACATATCAGATGTCGTGACCCCGCCGTATGATGTAATTTCTGACAAAGAACAAAATGCCTTCTATGATCGCCATCCGAACAGCGCGGTCCGCCTGGACAAAGGCAAACCGGCAAACTCCGATACTGACCAGGACAATCCCCACACCCGGGCTGCGGCATATTTTCAAAACTGGATAAAAGACGGCATTCTGGTCGAGGATTCTGATCCGGCATTATACCTTACCTCCGTGGAATTTAATGTTGCAGATAAACCGGTTACCCGTTTCGGCCTGATCGCCCGGGTCAAACTGGAGCCCTTTGAAAAGGGTATTGTTCTTCCCCATGAAACAACATTTTCCAAGGTCAAAACCGAACGACTGGAACTGATCAAGGCCTGTCGAGCCAATTTCAGCCAGATATTTTCCATCTTTTCCGACCCGACGAATATTCTCGGGCTGTTAACAAATTATGTTGAGGATTTATCTCCTGTTTTTGATTTTAACGATGACGCCGGACATCGGCACAAGTTGTGGAGAATCACCGATCCGTCGATGCATCAGAAAGTCTCTGATGCATTTAATGAAAAAAAATTATTTATCGCCGACGGACACCACCGGTATGAAACTGCTTTAAATTACAAAAAATGGCTGATTGAAAACAATCCGGAATTCAGCTCAGACCACCCGGCCAATTATACCATGATGTACCTGTGCTCCATCCAGGACCCCGGCCTGGTTATTCTTCCCACCCACCGTATGTTGACAACCATTTCAAAAGAAACGCAAAACAGTTTTCTACAAAAAGCGGAGACCTTTTTTGACATTGAAAAGCTTTCTTTTGATCCGTCAGACCTGGTCGCAACACAACAAAAACTGGATCAGGCAATGACGTCCACTGGAGGGGAGCATAAATTCGGTGTTTTTATCAAAGACCGACAAGAATTTTACGTCCTTAAACTGAAAGCAGGAGTGATGGACAACGTCTTTGGCAGTGACATCGAGGCACCGCTAAAAGAACTGGACGTTATTGTACTGACCCGGCTTATTTTTGTTAAACTTCTTGGTTTTGATGATGATATGTTAGATGACCATGACCTGATTAACTTTAGCAGCAAAGAAATCGATGCAATCACAGCGATAACGACCGGAACCCATGACATGGTCTTTATTTTAAACCCAACCACCAATGACCAGGTGACCCGGATTGCAGAAAAAGGCTTGATCATGCCGCGCAAATCAACATACTATTTTCCAAAGGCGATTTCCGGTCAGGTGATGCGGTCCCTAACTCCTTAAACGGACCCCATCATACAAATAAATTGGAGAGTCTACCATCGAAATCATCCACTCATTAAAAGAAATGACGAGTTGGTCGGATTGCCATCGGCGGGACGGTCAATCCATTTCCTTTGTTCCGACAATGGGATTTCTTCATGAAGGGCATCTCTCTTTGATGAAAGAGTCTAAACGTCTTGGGAACAAAATGGTTATAAGTATTTTTGTCAACCCTACCCAGTTCGGAGTCGGCGAAGACTTCGACTCATACCCCAGCGATCTTGACAGGGATTTTAAGCTGGCCGAAGATATCGGTGTAGATGTTGCTTTCACCCCTAACAAGGCGGATTTCTACCCGCAGGGCTTTGATACATTTATCGACCAGGAGAAACTCCCGAACCATCTCTGCGGCCTTTCCCGATCAGGACATTTCCAGGGCGTAATGACCATTGTTGCTAAACTTTTTAATGTGGTAAATCCGGATATAGCAGTTTTCGGCGAAAAAGACTTTCAGCAGTTGGCCATTATTCGGCGCATGGTAAAAGACTTAAATTTTAATATCCGGATTATCGGCCACCCGATTGTTCGGGAAGCAGACGGCCTGGCCATGAGTTCGAGAAATTCCAAACTCACACCGGATCAACGCATCACCGGCCTTTGCCTGATCACCTCTCTGAAAAAAGCGCAGAGCAGCCTGAAAAACAACGAAACCAATGCGGCCGCGCTCATGCACAATGCCGTGGAATTTATCTGTTCACATCCGGAAACGGAAATTGATTATATCAGAATCTGTGATCCGGACACATTAGATGATGTTGCTGAAATTGACCGGCCGGTACTGATGGCGATGGCTGTAAAAGTCGGGACAACCCGATTGATTGACAATATGATTTTAAACCCGGATGAATAATTAAAAATTTTATTTTAACTCAACTTACTTAATATATAATAAGGAGCGATGTATGACACTAAAAAACCTGCTTTTTACTTCCGAATCCGTTACAGAAGGGCATCCGGATAAAGT
>JAJRPH010000539.1 GCA_024280875.1 Deltaproteobacteria bacterium
ACGATGGCCTTATTCGGCTGCACCATCATGCCGGTGATCATGCTCACCAGGCGGCTGATTTGATAGATATGCTTTGTCTGAATACCGGTGGTGACTGCCGCATATGTCGGACGGGTATTGATCGTCATGACAACTTCTTCCAGCGACGTATTGCCGGCCCGTTCCCCGATTCCATTAATTGTAACCTCAGCCTGACGAGCGCCTGCCTTGATGGCTGCCAAAGTATTGGCCGTTGCCAGCCCGAGATCATTGTGGCAGTGAACGCTTAAAATTGCCTTGTCCATATTGGGGGTGTTTTCGATTACATATCTAACCAGACCCCCGAATTCTTCAGGAATGGCATAGCCTACGGTGTCCGGAAGATTGACTGTTTTTGCGCCGGCATTAATGACCGCTTCAAATACTTTACAAAGAAAATCCGGATCGGTTCGGGAGCCGTCTTCAGCAGAAAATTCTATATTTTCTGTATACGTGCGGGCAAATTTTACGGCCGCGACAGCTGATTCCAGCACTTCATCCCGGGTCATGTTGAGCTTGTATTTAATATGAATATCCGATGTCGCAAGAAAAATGTGGATTCTGGGCCGTGCGGCATGGCAGACTGCTTTCCATGCCCGGTCAATGTCACTGACCATCGCCCGACAGAGCGCGGCAACTTCGGATTGTTTGATCTTTTTGGCAACCTGGGTGACTGCGTCGAAATCACCATCGGAAGCTGCCGGGAAACCGGCTTCAATGATATCCACTCCGAGTTTTTCAAGCTGTGTGGCAAGTCGCACCTTCTCAGCCGTGTTCATGCTTGCCCCCGGAGATTGCTCACCGTCCCTTAATGTGGTGTCAAAAATAAATACTTTTTCTATCATGGGTTTTGTCCTGAAATTTTAATTGAATGGTCTTTCTCTAACCGGGACAACTTATGCTGGAAGCTGTCCGCCAATGCCTGCCAGCTAGCTTCTATAACATCTTCAGAAACACCTATGGTGCTCCAGATGCTGGTTTCATCCCTTGATTCAATCAGTACCCGGACCCGGGCTGCGGTCCCGTCTCTTCCGTCTAAAACCCTGACTTTAAAATCTACCAGGTGGACGGGATCCAGTACATTGGGGTATACTTTGTTTAAGGCCTTTCTCAGCGCATTATCAAGGGCACTGACCGGCCCGGAGCCTTCGGCTGCCGTTATATCCTGAACCTCACCGTCAACGGAAATTTTGATCGTTGCGTGGGAATAGCAGGGCTGATCTTTATTTTTTTCAATGGTGACTCTGAATGAATCTAAATCAAACAAGGGTTTAAATTGATTTGCCAGTTTTTCCACCATAATCTGAAACGTGCCGTCTGCCACATCAAACTGGTATCCTTCTTTTTCCAGGCATTTGATCCGAGACAGAATCTTTTCGATATCCAGCCCGTTGCCTTCAAGCGATATGCCGAGTTCATTGGCTTTATACTCAATATTGCTTTTGCCGGACATATCTGAAACCAGCACCCGCTGCTGGTTGCCGACAAGTGTTGGGTCCATATGCTCATAAGAACGGGGGTCTTTCATAATGGCATTGACATGGATGCCGGCTTTATGCGCAAACGCGCTTTTGCCCACAAATGGCCTTGAGCTCAGCGGTGTCATATTTGCGGTTTCACTCACAAACAAGGACACCATCCGGAGTTTTGTCAGGTTTTTATCGGAAATACACGGATATCCCATTTTTATTTTCAGAATGGGAATAATAGACGTTAAGTCCACATTGCCGCATCTTTCTCCGTATCCATTGATGGTCCCCTGAACGATGACAGCACCGGCACGCACCGCAGCAATGGAATTGGCGACTGCAAGGTTGGAATCATTATGCGTATGAATGCCGATTCGGACCGGTTTTTTGCGTGGATGTCCCGCCTGTGTTGTCTCTATAAATGCAATGACTTCTGCGACAATCGATTCAACTTCATGGGGCAGTGAGCCGCCATTGGTATCGCAGAGTCCGATAACATCCGCTCCGCCCTTGACGGCAGCCGACAGAGTTTGGAGCGCGTAATCCCTGTTTTCCTTAAATCCGTCAAAAAAGTGCTCCGCGTCATAATGGACTTCTTCCAGATGACTTGTTTTTAGATATGCGATGGATGAGGAAATCAGGTCCAGGTTATTTTCCAGGTCTATCCGTAGAATTTTTTCAACATGAAGATCCCAGGTTTTTCCGAAAATGGTGCCAACCGGGGCTCCGCATTCAATGATTGCATTGAGATTGTTATCGTCTTTAGCTAAAATTCCAAATCGATGGGTTGCACCGAATGCGGTTAATTTTGAATTTTTAAAGACAATTTTTTTTGCGGATTCAAAAAATTCTTTATCCTTGATGTTGGAGCCGGGCCAGCCGCCCTCAATATAATGAATACCAAGATCGTCCAGCTTTTTTGCAATTTTGATCTTGTCTTCACCCGAAAAAGTGATTTTTTCACCCTGGGTGCCGTCTCTTAATGTTGTATCATATAACAGAATTGGTTCCATTATATTAGGATCTCCGAGTTATGAATGATTGGCCATTTAAAAATAAAAAAATTA
>JAJRPH010000540.1 GCA_024280875.1 Deltaproteobacteria bacterium
AACTACTTTGATACCATCGTTTTTAAACTGCGCTGGAATCACTGGAACGGTAAAAAAAGCATTCAGGCGGTCGTGGAAGACGCGTAAATTTAAATCCCATGATTTTTTACTTGAAATCATGCATTGTTGAGATTATTATTTTCTAACTTAAAAACATATAGCTATTATCGCATTTAAAAGGGAAACTCCCCATGTCAAAAAAATTTCGTCCCAGCAATCTTGGCGAATCCAAAATTATCTCCAAAATTGCATCATCAAAAGAATATGAGCGTAGAAAATCAATTAATGCAGTTGCTGAAAAACCTGAGGAATTAAGCAATTATATTGCAATGAAACTGGTTGAAAGTGAACTGGTTGAGACCACCAATAAAAATTCCATGGAAGAGCAGATCACCCATTGCCTCGAAAAACTGATCCATGCGGATGATTTTGATGTTGACTACCAAATCGCACCCTATCGAAATCTTGTCTCAAACCCTAATATTATAAGTATTTATGTAACTTCTTTTGTTATTGAAACGCTGATTAACCACAAAGACACGGTTGATATTTACGGAGCTGATGAGGAAATCTACGCCTGCATTCATAAGCAGGTGGAAAAATTTCTTTCCAAATAATGCCGCCTTCATTTAAACCATGTTTGATAAATAATCCTTCTGAAGACCCCGGACTATTTGTATCATTTTCATTTCATAAACGTGCGATTGCTTTTGACCTGGGAGACATTTACAACCTGTCTTCCAGGGAAATTCTCAAGATTAGTCATATCTTTATTTCCCATACACATATGGACCATTTCGCCGGTTTTGACCGCGTACTGCGTATCTTACTCGGCCGGGACAAAACACTCTATCTTTATGGACCTGAAGGATTTTTGGGAAATATTGAAGGTAAGCTGTCAGGTTATTCTTGGAACCTTGTAAAAAAATTCACCAACCAGTTAATTATTCATACCACTGAAATTTCTGAAAACAGCGGGATCTCCCAGAAATATATATGTCAAAACGGATTTAAAGCTGTCAGTGAACCTGTGAAACAGCCGTTTGGCCATATTATACACGACGAATCATCGTTTAAAATAACCACTTCTATTTTAGACCATGGCATTCCAAGCCTTGGTTTTGCCCTTAAGGAAAAATTTCAGATTAATATCCGTAAAGATGCTTTAGAAGAGTTGAGACTGATTCCCGGAAAATGGCTTTTTCGGTTTAAACAGGCAATTTTTGAAAAATATGATCCGGAATCGATACTTGAGGTACCATGTGAGGAAAACTCGGTAACGACTTTAAAAAAATACAAATTTAAAGATCTTATTGACCGAATTGCAATTATAACGAAAGGCCGGAAAATCGCTTATGTCTCAGATGCAGCCTATACCCCGCCCAATGTTGAAAAAATGATCAAGTTGGCCAAAGATGCCGACCATCTGTTTATTGAGTCCGCTTTTCTGGAAAAAGATATCGCGCATGCCATTGCAAAACGTCATTTAACAGCTCGGCAGGCTGGGGAAATTGCAGGGTTGACCGGTGCCAAACGTTTTACTCTGTTCCATTTCTCACCACGCTATCAAAACGCTAAGCACCTGTTTTACAATGAAGCAATGGAAGCTTATCAGAAACACCGGATGAAGTGTGATTTATGAAAATTATGATAAAATTAGAAAATCACGCACGTTCAAGCGTCTCTAAAGCGCTTCTAAAGCGCCCTGACGCATAATAATAAGGGCAAGCTTATGAATCGCTTTTCGTTTTTCTTCAGCTGTTCTGCCAGGATAATTGCGAAAGGTTAATACGACACCGGCCAGTGAAGCAAAAAATGCCTGCGTATTTAAACGTAGATTGCCGGCATCATCGGTTTGTTTCACCACATTATCAAACATGTTAAGGAAATACCGCTGTACCCCGTTGAATTTTTTTAACGCCTGGGGTTTTCGTTCCCCCTTGATCATGAAATGGCACATCATCTGGAAAGTCGCTTCATTGTCCACCATATAGTCAACCACCGCAAGGGTGATGGTTTCCATATTGTCACCATTTTTTACCCGCTGCTGCAATAATTTTTCAATCGTATTGATGTCCTGCATGAGCGCTTCGACAAAAAGATCATCCTGGCTGGGAAAATATCTGTAAATAGATGCGGCCGAGACCCCGGCTTTTAAAGCAATATCGCGCATACCGATTTCATGAAATGACTTTTCTTCGAAAAGCTCCATGGCCGCTTTGATTATCAGGTGTTTACGGACTTCACGTTCATCTTCTCTTAATTGTTTGAATGTGGATTTCTCCTGCAATCTTCTATCCTCCAGATACTTTGATATATAATATACATAATAAATTAATTCTAAACGTTTAATTAAGTTGATTATCATGGTTTACTATAATAAACAATGTTTTTTTGCCAAATCCACCTGAATTGTGAGTCTTTAGAGAAAAACATAAGATTATAAAGCATGAAAAAGCGATTGAAAAAGAGGACTGGCAAAGAATATTTTCACATAACTATACAGCAGACTTCAATAGCAAACTTGGTGGTAAACCCGGAAATTTTATATTCTACCTAAGTTAAACTTAGGTTCTACTTTCTACTTACTCCGGGTAGCGGTTATTGATTTCAACAAACTCATCAATATTTTCAAGAAATATATCCACCAGATTCGGATCAAAGCGTGATCCTTTCTGGGCTTTAATTAATTTAAGCACCCGGGTAATCCCCCACTTTTCTTTATAAATCCGCCAATGGGTCAGAGAGTCAAATACATCCGCCAACCCGGTGATTCTTCCAAAAATATGAATTTCTTCCCCTATGAGTCCCTGAGGATAGCCCCCTCCATCCCAGTGTTCATGATGCTGCTGGGCAACAATGGCGGCCGCCTGCATGATTCGTCGGTTAGAATTTTTAAAAATGTCATATCCGATGGTTGTATGGGGTTTGATTTTTTCAAACTCTTCAGGGGTGAGTTTGGCGGGTTTGAATAATATTGAATCCGGAATTGCTACTTTTCCAACATCATGAATCGGCGACACCAGTCTTAAGAGATCTGCTTCAGCCTGGCTTAAGCCGGCCTTAAGGGCCAGAAGGTGGCAGAACAATGAAACGCGGTGCGCGTGCTTGCCTACATCAGTGGATCTGTTTTCAATGACTTCCCCCAGCGTCATCAGCATTTCTTTGTGTGTATCTACGATCTCCTTATTCAGAAGAATGTTTTCAAATGCCACGGCAACATTGTTTGAAAAGATCCGGATCAGGTCCCGATCAAGTTTGCTCAAATGAGTGCAGCTTTTTAAAAATAACAAATTCTTCTTACCGCTTTTTGTAGCCAGGTATCCCACATAGAGATCGTTGATAAACAGACTTTTTTCCTTATCCACCGCCTGGCGTAAATATCGTATGATTTCTTCGGGAAATATAGTGGATACATAATGATCCACTGTGTTTTCATATTTACCTGTCGCCGCCAGTATGATAAAATCATCTTTATCCTCAAAAGCGCTGAAACATGACAGCTGTAGATAGACTGAACTTTCATCTAATTTTAATATGGATACCAGCTGTGTCAGCACCCCTTTTGCGAATTCTTTTAACGACTGATGTTCAAAAAGATGAGCAGACGCCTTGATAATCTGTTCAAGTCCGTACCGGCTTTTCTCTATAATACGCAAGTCCCTGTAAGAACGCAGGGCAGACGTGATTGTGGTGAAGAGTTTCTGGACAGTGAGTTCTGTTTTTTCTTTGTATTCATTAATGTCATAATCAATGATCACATCCCTTTCAGGAGCCTTGCCGGGTTGGCCTGTCCGCAGAATAATCCGAACAAAAGCATTTTTTAAATCCTGCCGAATATATCTGGCCAGTTTGAGACCGGCATCATCGGTCTCCATCACAACATCAAGGAGTATAATGGCCGTATCCGAATTATTCTGGAGGAGTTGTTTTGTTTCCTCTCCGGAATAAGCATTTAAAAATTCGAGGGACCGTCCTTCAAAAACATAGTCGTTTAATACCATTTTTGTAACGTTGTGGACTTCCACTTCATCATCAGCAATAATAATTTTCCAGGATTTTTTCTGCTCTAAATTATTTGCTCTGACTGGTCCGCCCTTTTTGAAAAGACTTTTTGTGCTTGAATTTCTAGGCGAATCCCGCACTTTGTCCATATGCCCATCTCCAAAATCTAAATTATTTACGATTTAAATAAATATAACATTTCCGGCAATATTTTGGCAAGGAATCTCTCGGCATTATGGCAAGTGTTATTTGTTATGATCAAGATCACTGCAAATTTTAAAAATAGCTTCCTCCAATACTACTTCCGGAGCCTGACCGGTTGTTTTCAGTTTGACATCCGCATGACTTAAGATTTCAAATGCAGTGAATAGCTCTTTTTTGGTATATTTTTTGGATCGCAGAAACTGTTGAAATACCGGATACGGATTATTCGGATTTTTGGCAAGCATCAGGTCAGTGGATATTTTTTTTTTCTTTTTTGATTCCTGTGGTTCCAACTTACCCTTCAAGGCATTCTGATGATAACCAATCTTTTCGATTAATTTTTTATCGTATTCGGAGATCAATGGAATAATCGTTTGTCTGAACTGACCATAACTGATTCCAGGATGCCAGTTGCTGCCGTTACTGATTTCAAGAAATCCTTTTATCACCAGCAATTTCCGAATCTGATTGGTCATTGCAGTTAGAATCTGCAAATAATGAAACCCGGAAGAAAGCAGCGAAGACATATAGTGAAGGGTTTTTAGTGTGTCTCTTTCAGATAGCGCGCCGGTTAATTCATAAATTGGATCCTGCCGTGTCCGGATTAATACCGCATGCACGTCGTTTTTCGTAATTTGGTTCCGGTCTTTTGCATAATCAACCAGTTTCTCAAGGTTGGCAGTAAACGCCCGCAAATCAAAACCGGTCATTTTGAAAATCAGTTCAAATGCCTGCCCGTCCATCTGTTTATGATGTTTTTTCAAAAGCTGACGCATATGCTGCTGCAGAAATCTTCTCTGCGCATCGATATCTGACTTTCGGTTGCCCCTGGCGATGGAGCAGTCAAAAACTGTTCCGATTTTTTTGATTGTTTTATACAGCGCTTTGCGTTTATCGATGGTATCTGTGGAGATAAACAGAATGTTATTTTTGGGAAATCCGTGTTCTATGGCATTTTTCAAGCGTTCGGCGTCATCGCCGGATTCAGGGACCGGTAAATTTCGTTCCAGGCAGTATGCACAAAGCTTTTTAATCCAGTCAATGTCGTTTGCCTGATCTTCACTGATATTTAATTTATCAGCAATTATTCCATCTGAAATGTTTGGCGAAATATCAGACAGATCTATCTGAAGACGACTCAGCAGATTCAAAAATTTTTTGGCGGCTTTTTCAAAGTCATTGTTTTCATATGACTGTTTTACCTTCTGTAAAAATCCGCCCTGATTCTGAGCGGCAACGAATACCGTGGCGTCCCGCAGTTCCATAATTTTTTTTTCCGAGAAAAAAGAATACGTATTCATTCGCTCAATAACATCGGCGAGTTGCCCTTCCTCACGATGATTAACCACTTCATAATTATGCTTCTGTCTGGCCTGATCCGGAATAATAGCATTTAATAAATCCCGGGTGATCTGATGAACTAGGAACGATTCCCCGAAAATCAAGTAAATAGGATCAAATGATGAATTTGAACGTTCGTGAATATACTCTTTGATTGACTGATAATTGATTTCTGACATGTTTTTATGATGAATTTTAATGGTCCTGTAAAAAACTCATACCCAGATGGTAAAGAAAAAAGATCCAAAGTCAAGGCGCACAAATTCTGAGGAATGAGGCGTAGCTGGCCTACTCCGCAGTGACGAAGAATGCAGTGCAACACAGAATTTGGACTTTTTGCGAAGCCATCAATTTTTTCGGCCGAGAACAATCAACATAATAACGGCAATGAGCGTTGAACTGAGGCCGATGGTCTGTGATATCGAAAATGTATGAAATACCGTAGCCCCCCGGAAATCCCCCCGGAAAACTTCAATGATGGACCGGCTAATCCCGTAAATCGCAAAATAAATCCAGAATAGTTGCCCATCATATTTTTTAAATCGGCGAAAAGAAAAAATCAGAAGAAATATCATAAAATTAGACGCTGAAGAGTAAAGCTGCGTCGGATGCAATTGGACATACAAAGGAGCCAGAGAATCAGGATTCTTAAATGTAATCGCCCATGGCTGATGGCAGATTTTTCCGTAACAGCAACCAGCAGAAAAACATCCTATTCGCCCTATCGCGTGCCCTAAAGGAAGCGCAATCGCGGCAATATCTGCCATTTTTCCTAACGGCAGATGGTAAAATTTTAAAAATACAATAAGAACTGCGGCTGCAGCAATAAATCCGCCGTAAAATACCAGTCCGCCATTCCATATTTTAAAAACGTCCAAAGGCGCGGACATAAAAAATTCCATATTTGTTAAAACATAAAACAAACGTGATCCGACAATAGCCGCGATCACAACGTAAAAACAAGCGTCAGCCACTTTATCCGGATCAAGCCCTAGTTTCCCGGCTTCATACCTGGCAATAAATATAGCGGCCAGTACGGCCAGGGCAATGAAAAAGCCATAGGTATGAATGGTTATTAAATCGTCGAATTTAAACAAAACAGGATGCATATGATGCCTTAAGTTTTTAAAGAATCCGTGTTTGCAGTATCAGTTGGATTCAGGGGTTGTTATAATGGCACTTTACGAAACACAATATAAAATCCAAAAATCACCATGCCGATGGATATTGCACTGTCGGCGATATTAAATGCCGGCCAGTGCAGGTGGGCAACATACAAATCAATAAAATCAATGACCTTGCCAAGACGAATTCGGTCTATCATATTGCCCAAAGCGCCGCCGAAAATTAACGCAAAACCAACGGAAAGAACCGGGTATTCAGACGGCGTATTTTTATATAAATATAACACCAGGCCCATGGCCGCAAAAGCGATTAAAATAAACAGCATACTTTGCAGGGTGCCCTGATTTTTGGCAAAAATGCCGAATGCGCCGCCAGGGTTATGAATGTATATCAGATTAAAAAAACCCGGTATCACTTTCACTTCTTCATAATATGAAAATGAACTGGCAATCAGCCATTTGGTTGCCTGATCCAGCACAACCACGAGACCGGAGACGGTTACCAGCATCATTAATTTATTTTTCATAACATTCATTTTAAATTATCCCATACTGTCCAGTTCAACCTGGCAGCGGCTGCAGATGGCTTCATTTTCAGGATGTTCACCGACACTCGGATCATAAATCCAGCATCGCTGGCATTTTTTCCCGGCAGCAGCCCCGACTTTTATAGACAGTCCGTTGATTTCTGTCGGGATAAACGTATCGTCAACTGTATCCACTGTATTTAGGCAAATAAGCTTTAATTCGGATACAATAAAAATGGATCTTAAATCTTTTTCATAACAAACCAAAAGGTCATATAGTTCTTGTGACGTGCGAAGTGTTACCGATGCATCCAGGGAATGACCGATAATCTTGTCGCCCCTTGCATTTTCAAGAACTTTTGTCACTTCACCACGCACATCAAGAATCAGCTCCCACTGTTTTGCAAGATCCGGGTTTTTAAATTTCTTATCGGATACTGGAAATTCTTCCAAATGAATACTGGCGGCCCTGTTATCAGCACCCGGCATGAAGTTCCAGATTTCTTCTGAAGTAAACGGTAAGATAGGGGCCATTATTTTAGAGATGGCATCAACAATGCGGTACATGACGGTCTGGGCACTTCGCCTTTTCAATGATTCCGGTTTTGATGTATATAGTCTGTCCTTTAAAACATCAAGATAGAAGGACGACAGGTCGACTGTGCAGTAATTATAAAGTGAATGGTAAATTACATGAAAATCAAAACTGTCATATGCCTGGATGTCCCGTTCGACGAGTTTTTGGAGCGTATGTAATGCATATTTATCAATGTCCGTCATCTCATCATACGCGATGGCATGTTTTTCCGGATCAAAATCAAACAAATTCCCCAGGATAAAACGGCAGGTATTGCGGATTCGGCGATACGCGTCACTCAACTGTTTTAAGATCGAATCCGAAATCCGGATATCATCCTTGTAATCCGACGCAGCCACCCAGAGTCTCAAGATTTCAGCACCGTACCGGTCAATGACTTTTTTGGGAGCAATGACATTGCCGATGGATTTGGACATCTTTTTACCTTTTCCATCCACCACAAATCCATGAGTCAAAACGGTTTTATAGGGCGCGCTTCCTTTTGAACCAATGGCCGTCAACAAAGAACTGTGGAACCAGCCTCTATGCTGATCACTTCCTTCAAGATACAGATCTGCCGGGCATCCCAGAGAGGGCCGTTCTTCCAGAACAGCCGCATGACTGACGCCCGAATCGAACCAGACATCTAAAATATCGGTTTCCTTGAGAAACTCTTTGCTGCCGCAGGCTTTGCAGGTTGTCCCCTCGGGAATAAAATAAGACGCATCCTTTTCAAACCAGACGTCGGCCCCGTTTTTAGAAAATTCGGAAAATATCCGGTCAACAATTTCCCGGTTAATCGCCAGTTTGTTACATTCCTTGCAATAAAGAACGGTAATGGGAACTCCCCAGGAGCGCTGTCTTGAAACACACCAGTCCGGACGTTTTTCAATCATTCCGTAAATCCGGTCCCTGCCCCAAGAGGGAATCCATGAAACCGTGTCTATTGCGGTTAGAGCTTTTTCCCTTATACCGGTTTTATCCATGGAGATAAACCACTGGGGGGTGGCGCGAAAAATAACCGGTTTTTTGCACCTCCAGCAATGAGGATATGAATGTTTAATTTTTCCGGATGCCAACAGTTTTTTGTCTGAATCAAGTTTTTCAATAATTTCAGGGTCTGCTTTAAAAACAAATTTTCCGGCAAACGTCATCACATCATCTGTAAAGCATCCATTATCCTTTACCGGAGAGTATGCATCCAGGCCATATTTATTCCCAACTTCAAAATCTTCCCGGCCATGGCCGGGCGCTGTATGGACACATCCGGTACCGGTTTCCAAAGTCACATGATCAGCCAGAACAATAAGTGATTTTCTGTCATACAATGGATGCTGACAATGTTTATTTTCCAGAGCCTTTGGGTTTATTTGTGCCGGCAGGGAATAATTTTCCATGCCAAAAGTTTTCATGCACTCTTCGACAAGATCGGTGGCAAGAATATAAACTTCACCATTTTCAGCTTCAATTGCTGAATAATTAAAATCCGGATGCAATGCAACCGCAAGGTTTGCCGGCAATGTCCACGGGGTTGTGGTCCAAATGACCACAAATACTTTTTTCCCGGATAATACCGGCACTGTATCACTGAGATCATCTTTTAATTCAAATTTTACAAATATTGACGGGGAAGATTCGTCACCATATTCAAGCTCTGCTTCGGCAAGGGCTGTTTTACAGCTGCAACACCAGTGAATCGGTTTTTTACTGTGAATTAAACTTCCGTCAAGAGCAAATTCAGCGCATTTTTTGGCAATGATCGCTTCGTATTTATAAGCCATGGTCAGGTAGGGATCATCCCATTTTCCCATGCCGCCGAGACGCTTGAATTCTTCTCTCTGAATATCAACGAATTTTTCAGCATAGGTCCGGCATTCACGCCTGATTTCCACCTTGCTCATTTCTTTCTTTTTAGAGCCAAGCTTTTTATCCACGTTGTGTTCAATCGGCAGGCCGTGG
>JAJRPH010000541.1 GCA_024280875.1 Deltaproteobacteria bacterium
CCGCATGGCCGGTGAAGAAAAATTTGAAGGCGGATTTATCCAGAACTATATCGGACCGTTTGTAAAAATTAAGATCTCGCCCCGGCAGCTGGAGTTGCTGGCAGGTTTCGCCATTCTTTTATGGAACATACCAATCTATATTTTGATCGGGTATTTTGTGTTCCCAAATTAAAAATTTATCTGTAGGATCAGCATAGTTGTAAAAGGCAATGCCTGATAAATTCATAATCATAATTCACCATTTAATCGGATATTTGCTCAAATTTGGACTTTTTGCAAAGCCATCATAGAAAAGGAAAAAATCATGTCAAGCCAAACCACGTTTGAAATCGAAGACAAATATGTCGCCCCGTTTTTTGTAAAGCAGAAAATTTCCATCGACAAAGGAGATGGCGTGTTTGTGTGGGACGAGGAGGGCATTCGCTACATTGATTTTACCTCCGGCTGGGGGGTAACCTGTATCGGTCACGCACAGCCGGTTATAACCGAAGCGCTACTGAGTCAGAGCAAAAAAATTCTCCAGAATCCGAATTCCGGCCTGACTTATTCACCGGCCCGGGCCGGTCTCCTTTCCATCTTGATGGGAGTGATGCCACCGCATTTAACCCATGTGTTTTTTTCAAACTCCGGCGCGGAAGCCAATGACGCAGCCATCAAACTCGCCCGTAAAGTCACGAACCGGCTGGATGTAATCTCTACTCACCAGAGTTTCCATGGCAGGACCATAAGTACGGCGTCTGCTACCGGCCAGGCCAGCCACCGTGAAAAGTTCAATCCCCTGATGCCCAATTACCGGTTTGTCACCTATGGCGATCTGGATGATCTGGAGCAGGCACTGGATGAAAATGTTGCGGCGTTTATCATTGAACCCATCCAGGGCGAAGGTGGAGTTCACATCCTGTCGGAAAAATATCTTAAAGAGGTGGAAAGGCTGTGCAGTCAGAATGGTACGCTTTTGATTGCGGATGAAGTCCAGACAGGATTTTGCCGGACCGGTCCAATGTTTGTGACCGGGGGCATGGGGGTGAAAGTGGATTTTCTGACCATGGCAAAAGGAATCGCCGGCGGTTTCCCGTTTGGCGGATTTGCCATGTCCGAAGAGGTTGCATCCAGACTGGAAATAGGTGATCATGGGGGCACTTATTGCGGAAATCCGTTGGGATGCGCGGTGGCCCATTCGGTTATTAAATATCTGATAGACCATAATATATCCGCTCATGTTGAGCATATGGGCCGTATCTGTATAGAAATAATGGGGCAGTGGAAAGAGCGTTATCCGGATGTCATTAAAGACATTCGCGGCAAAGGGCTGTTGATCATAATTGAGTTTGCGGATTCGGATATCGCCAAAGCGGTGAGCGATGAATGTCTGGTACGGAAACTGTTTGTGAGACAGACCCAGGGCAACGGCATCCGGATATTTCCGGCCTTAAATATTAAGGAAAATGAGTTGAAAGAAGGTTTAGGCATCATGCAGGCAGCGATAGGGCAAGTTGCGGGATAGATTAAAGCTCCGTTAAGACGGTAAGATAAAAACGAGGAGGTCTGTTATGAATCACATAAATGTAAAAAATAATGTGTCCTGGGTTGGCAAGATTGACTGGGAATTGAAAAAATTCCATGGGAATGAATATTCCACCCACCGGGGATCGACGTATAATTCCTATTTGATCAAAGAAGAAAAAGTCGCGTTGATTGATACGGTTTGGGCCCCGTTTTCAAAAGAGTTTGTTGAAAACCTGGCCGCCCGGATCGATCTTTCCAAAATTGACTACATCATCGCAAATCATGCGGAAAGTGATCATAGCGGTGCATTGCCGGAGCTGATGCGGCATATTCCGGATACGCCGATATATTGTACCAAACAGGGAGTTAAATCCTTAAAAGGCCATTATCATCAGGATTGGAATTTTCATGTGGTTAAAACCGGTGACCGGCTGAGTCTGGGTGAAAAAGAACTGATTTTTATTGAAGCCCCCATGCTGCACTGGCCGGACAGCATGTTCTGTTATCTCACGGGTGATAATATCCTGTTCAGCAACGACGCGTTTGGGCAGCATTATGCATCGGAATTCATGTTTAATGACCTGGTGGATCAGTCTGAATTGATGGCGGAATGCATTAAGTATTATGCGAATATATTAACCCCGTTTTCCAAAATGGTGGCGAAAAAGATCAAGGAAGTATTATCATTTGGCTTGCCGGTTGATATGATTTGTACCAGCCACGGAATTATCTGGCGGGACAATCCGACCCGGATTGTGGAGCAGTATTTAAAATGGGCCGATGATTACCAGGAAAATCAGATTACCATTTTATATGATACTATGTGGAATGGTACCCGGGTGATGGCTGAAAATATCGCCAAGGGAATTGCGGCCGCAGATAATGCAGTGAACGTCAAGCTGTTTAATATCGCCAAACGGGACAAAAACGATATCATCACGGAAGTGTTTAAATCAAAAGCTATTGTTGTCGGTTCTCCGACGATCAACAGAGGCATTCTCACTGCGGTTGCCGGTATACTTGAGGAAATCAAGGGGCTGAAATTTTCCGGTAAAAAAGCGGTAGCCTTCGGGTGTTACGGGTGGAGCGGGGAATCCGTCAAAATAATTACAGAAACCTTGCAAGAATCAGGCTTTGAAGTGGTTGACGAAGGCCTGAAAGTATTGTGGAATCCGGATGAAGAAAATATCAAAAAGTGTATTAAGTATGGAGAAAAATTTTCAACAGCCTGAGAAGAGATTTTTTCGGTTGAGCCCTATTGGATTTGTTGTGAAATTCCTGATTGACAACTAATTTTTTGCCAGTATAATTAACTGAACAATCAGTTAATTATTTTTATTATAAAAAATTATAATTATCTAAATTAATAAGGTAAAAATAA
>JAJRPH010000542.1 GCA_024280875.1 Deltaproteobacteria bacterium
CATAATCCCTTTACGCAAATATCTTCCCGTGTTTGTAAAGAATTGGTATATCACTCACAAATGAAACCGGGAACAAGTCTGGTTTTGAAGTGAATATGACAAAGGTAGGCATTCGGAGTATAGTTTGAGTTTAACTCCTGCCCGTGCAACTACGGTGGCAGTGTTTATCTTTTACAGCACAGCCGTTCAAACTCAATAGGCTGTTATAGCAACAGGTGTCACGCAAGTGGCACGCAACTCAAACATAACAGACGGGTTGCCCATATGGTTTTTGATTTATTGATCAGCCTTTAGGAAACCAGTTTTGGGTTCTGTTAATGATCGCGACAAGTGACAGCATAACGGGAACTTCGACCAACACCCCGACAACCGTGGCGAGGGCGGCCCCTGAATGAAGGCCAAACAGGGATATGGCTACGGCTACCGCTAATTCGAAAAAATTTGACGTCCCAATCAGGCAGGCGGGGGCCGCAATGTTATGGGGGAGCTTCAGGATTTTTGCCGCCCCGTAGGCTATGATAAAAATACCATAAGTTTGGATGAGTAGGGGGACGGCAATCAATAGAATAGTTTGGGGTTGGTTGATAATGGTTGGGGCCTGAAACGCGAATAAGAGCATGACAGTTGCCAGTAAGCCAACTATTGACCATGGTTTTAACCGTTGGATAAATTTATTTAACTCAATATGATTATTTCTGCGATCCAGTTTCCTACGGCTGAAATATCCGGCGATCAAGGGCAGCAGAACATATAAGATAACAGACAGCAGCAGGGTTTCCCAGGGTACGTGAATATCACTGATACCAAGCAGAAATGCCGTAATGGGAGCGAAAGCGAAAACCATGATAATGTCATTAACGGAGACTTGAACGAGGGTATAATTCGGGTCTCCCTTGACCAGTTGGCTCCAGACAAAGACCATGGCTGTGCAGGGGGCGACCCCCAATAATATCATGCCGGCAATATATTCATTGGTACTCTGGGGATCGACAAAGTCAGCAAAAAATACTTTAAAGAATAACCAGCCCAAAGCCGCCATGGTAAAGGGCTTGATCAGCCAATTTATGACGAGGGTAAGGGCCAGTCCCCTTGGCCGCTTGCCGACGTCTTTCAGGGCGGAAAAATCAATTTGGACCATCATGGGGTAAATCATTACCCATATGAGGACCGCAACAACCAGATTAACATGGGCATATTCTATGTCTGCAATGACTTGAAATAATTCGGGCCATAAATTGCCGGAAAAGACTCCGACGATGATGCACAACCCAACCCAGAGTGATAAATAACGTTCAAAAATTCCCATATAAATCAACTCTTCATTGTTCGATGTTACGGCATAAATCTAAATATAAATAGCCGGTTTATTATGTATTGTCTTTCAGAAAAGTTTGTTAATTTGGCTATTAACGATATTTGGATCAGGAACAGGCAATAGAGAATTTTTCGGCACTGGCGTAGGACACGCGACTGGCGATTTTTCGTTTGCTTGTGTGCAAGGAACCTTTGGGGCTACCGGTGGGGGAGATTTCACGTTAGTTGGATATTGTACCCTCTACGCTTTCGGGACATCTGGGAATATTGAAACGCTCAGGGTTGTTAAAATCCATTCGCCATCAGCGGGAAATTCATTATGCAGTGAATTTGGGGGCCATGGGGGATTTGATAGGCTTTATGCTTGAGGGCTGTTGTGATGGGCAGGTTGAGAATTGTTCTGAAATAATCTCACTCGCTAAAAAAGATTAGGTTCAGACCTTAAACATCCTTATCTTCCATGGCGTCCAGAATGGGGCAGTTTTTGGTATCTTCCGTACAGAGATTGATTAACAGCCTGAATTCATTGCGGAGCTTTTCCAGATCACTAAGGCGGCTTTCAATCTCAATCAGTTTTTGGCCTGCCAGTTTGCGTACCTCCGGTTTGGCCTTTTGGGGACCTTCACGGAAGTTGAGTAATTTCTTAATTTCATCTAGGCTGAAGCCCATGCGTTGGGATCGCTTGATAAATTTCAGGCGGGATACATCTTTTTTGCCGTAAAGCCTGAGCCCGGATGATTTCCGATGGATTGGCGGTAGCAGGGCGATTTTTTCATAATAACGCAGGGTATCTATACTAATACTGAGCCGTTTGCTGACTTCACCGATTTGATGCATGTCTGCTCCTATTTTAAATAGTCTTGTAAAGTGTTGCGCAGGTTTTCAATGACGGGACCGCTGAAAAAGCCAGCTTGCCATTAAGGATGATGGCCGGGGTGTTGATAACCCCAAGATCCACCGCATAGTCAATTTCTTCCAGCACATCTATTTCCCGGAAATTTATCTGTTCAGGGTTAAGTTCATTAATGATCTTTTTCAGTCGTTCCTTGATGGTAACACAAGCCGGGCAGGATGATCCGGTTATCAATTCAACATATAATTTTTGTTTTGGACTTTCGATAGGCATTTTAATGATCCGGCCATTCTTGTTCATAACATCATTTGTGCTTTAGAAATTAACCCGGAAGCCGGATGTAAAAACAAAATCTGTTTTAAGCGCGTTACCATTGAGATTTTGTATTAAAGGTATTTGCACGGCGGTTTCCAATATCCATTTCCGGGTCACATACTGAAGTCCCGGCGTAA
>JAJRPH010000543.1 GCA_024280875.1 Deltaproteobacteria bacterium
GCAGAGCAGGACATGATCGTATTCTCATTTTGGCCGGATGTCATCATGCTCAAGGAAATCGGCGATCCATTGACCGTCGGTCGTTATTTACAGCTTGACCGGGAAGATTTGAACGCCAGGGTGATTATGGCACAGGGCCGGCAGAATACCAATTATGCCATCAACCTCTATGCTTGCCATCCATTTTTTTTGCAGGGTATTGCCACAATGACAAACGGAGAGAATACGGCTTTTGTACCGATTAAAGAATTTTTAATGTCCCGGGGATTTCGCGGGTATACCGGATTCCAGTCCGATTCTGAAGTGTTTACACATATTTTGCACTATACCTTGACAAAATTGGGATTGGGACTCGAAGCTTACAAACATATTATTACCCCGCTTCAGGGACCCGGTATTGAGGATCATCCTGATGCGCCATTGTTAAAACAGCTGAAGCAAAGCTGCCGTTCAATGATTATAGACGGGCCGAACTGTGTGATCGGCAGCCTCCCGGATCATTCCCTGTTTATGGTTCAGGATAGAAAAAAATTACGTCCCGGCGTGGTCGGCGGACGGCCCGGACAATATGCCTTTTCATCAGAAATATGCGGTCTGGATGCGGTGATTCCGGATCGTGACAAAAGTAAGGATTTCCAACCCATGCATCTGGATACTGCAATCATAGGGCCGGATCGACAGGAGATAAAGATATGCCATCAAACAGACCCATTGCCCCCTCTTCATTAAGCATTAAGGATTTGCCCTGGCAGATCCATTGGAATAAAGATAAATGTACCCTTTGCGGCAGCTGCACGGCTGTCTGCCCGGTCAACGCAATTGAGCTGGGCGTTTTCCGAAAAAGAATCGTTGAAACCGCATTGGGGATTAATAGTTCTTCATCCAGTGTTTTCAATGTGTATCACGGTATTCGTCAGAAAACGGATCCGGCATATTCATGTGTCGGGTGTGCCATGTGCACCCAGGTGTGCCCGAATGACGCTATTATGCCGATGAAAAGTGATGAAGCCGACAAGCTGACGTTTCACATTAATCGGGGCGGGCAGCCGCGGCGACGGGGCGGCCGCCGGAATGTGCCGGGAGGTCTTCTGGATCAGATTAAATTTATTCGAATCTCCATGCTCACCGACCCGGCCCTGGATGCTGGCCGCCATGAGTTTGAGCTGCGAACCCTTCTCGGAAGAGTCCTGCCGCCGGAAGAAAGTCTTGCGCATTTTAAGTCAAACGGCTGGATTCCCCCTGTCAGAGAAATTTATCCGCTGATTATCGGAAGTATGTCATTCGGCGCATTGTCTCCGCCCATGTGGGAAGGGCTTCAGATGGGGGTCTCTTACCTGAATGAAGAAATGAACATGCCGGTTCGTATATGTACGGGTGAAGGCGGATGTCCGCCAAGGTTGCTTCGCAGCCGGTTTTTACAATACGTGATTCTTCAGATTGCCAGCGGTTATTTTGGCTGGGACGAAATCATTCACGCGATCCCGGAAATGAAAGTGGATCCGTGCGCCATTGAAATCAAGTATGGCCAGGGAGCAAAGCCCGGTGACGGGGGATTGCTCATGTGGAATAAAGTGAACAAATTGATCGCAGCGATTCGCGGGGTACCGGCAGGTGTCAGTCTGCCGAGTCCGCCGACGCACCAGACCCAGTATTCCATTGAAGAGTCAGTTGCCAAGATGATCCAGTCCATGTACATGGCCTGGGGGTTCCGGGTGCCGGTCTATCCGAAAATTTCCGCCACATCAACGGCGCTGGCGGTATTGAACAATTTGACGCGGAATTCATATGCGTCAGGGCTTGCCATTGACGGTGAAGACGGTGGTACCGGGGCGGCTTATGATGTTTCCATGAACAGCATGGGGCATCCGATTGCCACTAATATCCGGGATAGTTACCTGAATCTGGTGGCTTTGGGAAAACAGAATGAAATTCCGCTTTTTGCCGGTGGCGGTATCGGAAAGAGCGGGAATCTGGCCGCCAATGCCGCAGCCTTAATCATGCTGGGTGCCAGCGGGGTGCAGATCGGTAAATATATTATGCAGGCAGCTGCCGGATGTCTGGGTTCTGAAACCGATCGCTGCAATCTCTGTAATATCGGGCTTTGTCCCAAGGGGATTACCTCCCAGGATCCCAGGCTTTATCGTCGTTTAAATGCCGAAGATGTCGCACAGCGTGTGGTGGATGTATATTTGAGTTTTGATACGGAACTGAAGAAAATTGTCGCTCCCCTCGGACGCTCGACATCGCTTCCTATCGGTATGTCGGATGCCCTGGGCATCAATGATTTTAATGTGGCGGAAAGATTGAATATCAAATACGTGGTTTAGCATATATATCTCGGAGAATTTCATGGAACGTGAATTCTATACAATATCCGGACAGGAGAATGGAAATCGTCTGGAATCCAGAATTTTGGAAGAAAAGGTCCAAAAGGCGATTGAAGCGGGACACCGTGCGTTAAAAATTATAGCCTTTGGGCAGCATGGCATTGGTGGCCGGCTCTGGAAAGCCGGTGACGAACCGGTGCATGTCAGAATTGAGGGTAATGCCGGTCAGCGAACCGGGTCTTTAGGGTATCCCAATACATTTATTGAAATCATGGGGCCGGTTTCCGATGATGTGGGTTGGCTGAATGCCGGTGCTGAAATTGTTGTGCACGGCAATGCGGGAAACGGTCTGGCAAATGCCATGGCCCAGGGAAAAGTGTATGTGGCCGGCAATATCGGTTCCCGGGGTATGACCATGACAAAAAGCAACCCCCGGTTTGCCCCACCTGAAGTGTGGGTTCTCGGATCCGTCGGAGATTATTTCGGTGAGTTCATGGCGGGCGGAGTCACGGTGGTTTGCGGTGTTGACGGGCAGAATTCGGAAAACGTGCTCGGCTACCGGCCTCTTGTCGGGATGGTCGGCGGAAAAGTTTTTTTCAGGGGACCCCACGGCGGGTTCAGTCAGACAGATGCCAAGTTGTTACCGATTTCAGATATGGACTGGCAGTGGCTTACTGAAAATATGGCGGTTTATCTGGATCGGATCCATCGGTCCGAGCTTTTGGAAACCCTGTCCGTCCATGAAGAATGGCAGCTGATTGCTGCGCGCGCCCCTCATGAAAAAGGGCTGCTTCAACGGCGCTCCATGTCTTTTTTTTACAAAGAAATATGGGAAAGGGAACTCGGTTCGGGAGGTTTAATCGGTGATCTGACCAATCTGGATCGCAGCCCGATTCCATTGATCCCGACCGGTGAAATGAGACGGTATGTGCCGTTTTGGGCGAACCGGAAATATAAAGCGCCCTGCGAAGCCGCATGCCCATCCGGTATCCCGGTGCATGATCGGTGGCGGCTGATTCGGGAGGGCCGTGTTGATGAGGCGGTGGACCTGGCATTGGCGTATACGCCGTTTCCGGCAACAATCTGCGGATATCTCTGTCCAAATCCGTGTATGCAATCCTGTACGCGACAAATCAATGACATGATTCCCGTGGATACATCCCAGATCGGTAAGGCCAGCATCAAGGCCGGCGTGCCGGAACTGCCCGAACTCAGCGGTAAACGGATTGCCGTGATCGGCGGCGGGCCAGCGGGTCTGTCAATCGCCTGGCAGCTGAGACTCAAAGGGCATGATGCGGTTATTTATGACCGGTCAAAAATCCTGGGTGGAAAGATTGCGTCCCTGATTCCGGAAAGCAGAATTCCGAAAGAGGTCCTGACGGCTGAACTGGAAAGGATCCGCAAGGTCGTTTCCCATGTGAACCTCCAGCAGGATTTGGGAAAAGAGGATCTTGAACGGTTAAAAAATGATTTTGACTTTATCGTCCTGGCAACCGGCGCCCATAAGCCGAGAACACTGCCGGTGCCGGGAAAAGAACTTTTGATGGCGGCTAATGATTTTCTGACGGCGGCCAAAACAGATGATGTCCGTCCGGGAAATCGTGTGGTGGTGATTGGCGCCGGAAACGTGGGTTGTGATGTGGCAACTGAAGCTCACCGACTGGGTGCTGTAGAACTCACCTTAATTGACGTTCAGAAACCGGCTGCGTTCGGCAAGGAACGAAAAGAGGCGGAAGCGGCAGGCGCTGTTTTCAGATGGCCGTGTTTTACCAAAGAAATCACGAAAAAAGGCGTGGTCCTTGATTCCGGTGAAGTATTGGCAGCAGACACCGTGGTCATATCCATCGGCGATGTCCCGGATCTTGACTTTCTGCCGGAAAGCATTGAAACTGATCGCGGCTTTGTTAAAGTCAGTGAAATTTTTCAGACATCAGATCCTAACATATTTGCCGTGGGCGACATGGTCCGGCCGGGTTTGTTAACGGACGCCATCGGGGCGGGCCGGAAGACGGCCGCTGCTATTTGTGAAATAATTGATGGAAAACGACCGCTGATGGAATCAAAGGCCGGCGGGAGCCGGTTTGATCCGGCTAACATTGATCCGGCTAACATTGACGTGGCAACCAGTGAGCACTACGGAATTCATAATAATGTCTGGGATACCCGTGATGCCATTGATAAAGCCCGTATTTCCCTGGAATATTTTGACCCGCGTATCACAGAATTCGATGATCCTGAACAATGCGGATCCCAGTGTGCATCCTGCGGATCCTGCAGGGATTGCGGCATCTGTGTATCAATTTGTCCCCAGGCAGCTATCAGCCGGGAGGCAAAAGGAGGGGTAGAATATGAATATGCCGTAGATGCGGATAAATGTATCGGCTGCTTTTTTTGTGCCGGCGCATGCCCCTGTGGCGTCTGGGAAGTGGTTGCCAATGAACCGATCGGAGTTTAATTTTTTATATTGATTTGAGCCGAAGATTTGTTAAAAGGAAAGCTTACGAAATTTTAAAATTTATTTGTCAATTGAATAAATCAGAATAATTTTTTTGATTCCAATTTGGGCTTTTTGCGAAGCCATCAATAATAAAAATATAATAATTACAAGAAAATATAAAATGAAAGCATTATTGGCCCTTGAAGATGGAAGAACATTTGAATGCCGGAGTTTTACCGGGCCGGGCGAAACTTTCGGGGAAGTTGTCTTTAATACCAGCATGTCCGGATACCAGGAGGTCCTTACGGATCCGTCATATCGGGGACAAATGGTGGTTATGACTTATCCCCTGATCGGGAATTACGGTGTGAATTCTGAGGACATGGAATCCGACCGAATTCATGTGTCGGCATTTATAATGAGAGAATATCAGGAGTTTCCCAGCAATTTTCGTTCAACACAAACACTTAAGGCGTATTTGAGTTCCCAGAAGATACTGGGTATTGACTCCCTGGATACCCGGGCTCTGACCCGGCATATCCGGACTGCCGGCGCCATGCGGGCCGTAATATCCACTCAGGATCTCGATCCTGAATCTCTGGTGGCCCGGGCAAAAAAGACTCCTAAGATGGAAGGCCGGGACCTTGCCAGTTCAGTAACAACAGACAGGCCGTATTTCTGGGAAAACAACCAGCGGCTGTTTGTTGGTGAAGATTCTCCATTGAACAGCGCCATCTGGGGGCATCGGGACAGCAGGCTTGCCGTTGTTGCGTTTGATTTTGGGATTAAATATAATATTTTAAGGGGTCTGGAAAAAGCCGGATGTGAAGTTCTGGTTGTGCCGGCGCAAACGTCTGCGGCAAGCGTCCGGGCTTTGGCTCCGGACGGGATTTTTCTGTCCAACGGTCCCGGTGATCCGGAACCGGTTGATTATGCAGCTAAAACCATCAAGGATCTGCTGGGGTATAAACCGATGTTCGGCATTTGCTTAGGAATACAGCTTCTCGGGCGTGCCCTGGGCGGGAAAACCTATAAGTTGAAATTCGGCCACCATGGATCCAATCAGCCGGTGCAGAATCTGGCGACCCGGCGTGTGGAAGTGACTTCCCAGAACCATGGGTTTGCCGTAGACCAAAAATTTCTTGATCCGGATCGGGTGGAAGTGACGCATATAAATTTAAATGACAATACGGCCGAGGGATTTCGACATAAAGAATATCACATGTTTGCCGTTCAGTATCATCCGGAAGCCGCTCCAGGACCGAATGACGCGAATTATCTGTTTAGTAATTTTGTGGAGCTGATGAAAGAGAATAAGTAAATCCCAATGCCAAAACGAACAGACATAAAAAAAATACTCATTATCGGTGCCGGGCCGATTATTATCAGCCAGGCATGTGAATTCGACTATTCAGGGACCCAGGCCTGCAAGGCGC
>JAJRPH010000544.1 GCA_024280875.1 Deltaproteobacteria bacterium
AACAACTATTGAAGATTAAAAACTGGATTACATTTGATCGGATAATTCATCCGAAATTAACGCTTAAATTGAACAGAAAACTGTCTTGACATTGGGGTCCACTATAATATAATCGATAAAGCCTTTTCGACTGAAGAAGAACATAATTCTTTCAATGAGCTAAAAGATCAACCCGCCATCCACGAGCCCTAAGGGGACATTGTTGACAAATTGTACAAACTCTGGATTTGTTCAAGGGTGAAGTAGCGGCCCATATGGCATTTGTACACTTTGTAAACAACGTCCCCCTTCATGGCAAAAAAGATGATTACGTCATGGGTGCCAACATCGCCGGGTTCACCAAGGTGGCCAAGGCCATGCTGGCATATGGGGTTGTGTAACGCATAAGGACGTGGGGAGCTGACCCCATTTTCATTTTATTTATTCATAGGAGGCTGGTTTCATGAGTCATTGTTCAGGGTGAGATTTTTCCTGTGGCAGTGGCCTGAAACCGGATCTTGCGGAGGTTTGGTAAATCGTTTTAACGATATGTAATTTTGATAAAAAAGCCTTGAGAATTTTTCTTAAGGCTTTTTTATGTATTTTTTGCCTCTTGTAGGTGCCTGAATCAAGAAAGTTACGTAAAGTTGTCGATATTCTTCAATGCTGAAAGATTTTGCAGTACTGTCGTTTATAGCCATCTGTGCTTAGAGACAGGGCCTATGCACAACTTTCATTCGCGATATGTGAGCCTAAAAGAATTTATTTTCATCATCAATGTAATTATTTCAATAACATGTCAGGTTAAATCAAAAATTTTATTGCTCCAACAAATCATTGTCCGCAAGTTCCACGATTTTGCTCAACACTTCCTTGAAACTCACATCAATCTGCTGCTTATTATCAAAAATGGAATCAAACACCTTTAGCCCGAATTCATCGTCCTCCCGCACGGTTAACCTCACCGATCCTGGCGCAAAATGGCCGTTTTTTAGTATCATGTCTTCGTCTCCGTCCACAATTCCTATCACTGGAATCTGAAACCTGTACAGGATGTCCCCTGCTACAACGGTTGTATCGTCTCCAACGGTGACGACCCCTTCCACGTCATGTGTCAAGTCGTATACATGCATCCCTGCATGGTCCACAAACGCTACCCCACGTCCCTTTGTTTCCGTAATACGGGGCGTATGTTTGGTGCGTCGAATCGTAGACGATGAAGCCAGCTTGACCGTACGCAGATCCACGCCGCCGAACCGGTCCAGCTTTTCGATCCCATGCTCCTTGACCGTAGCTCCCTGAATTTTGCAGATGTGGCCATTTTGGCATGCAAGCACGACCTGGGCACCTGTCGCCCGGCCGATCATAATACCGTTCACGAAAATGAAATCGCCGGCAGCAGCTGTTGTCATGCGGCGGTACACCTTCCCATCAGCTTCCCAAACAGACGGTTTGATCTGTATTCGATCCCTTTGCGATACCCCCATTTGGCGCAATGTCTCGATAACGCGTCGATCGCATCCTTTAATCCATTCCACGAAAAAGGGACCGTTACATTCGACCTGTACGACCGGGGTGTTCACGCCTGACCGTTCAACAACCATCGCGCCAAAAACCAGCCCCGAATCATCAGACTTGCCGAAATTGACAATCAGGACCGTGGTTACCTCCGAAGCCAGATCAGACAGACACGCGCCGGGCATTTTATTCCAAAACGCGATGCCCTCCAATCCATTATCGAATACTGCAGTTCTCCCCATGGTGCCTGCCAATACGCAGCACACCTCATCCGTTGTTTTCATTGCTTCTATGATTCGCCGCGCCCACCCGGAGTCAAACACCTCTGGTCCGTGAAACAGGAGTCCGATCATTTAGTCACCCCAAATAATTTTTTGTAGAGTTCAATATGCTCCCGGCTCCACACTGCATCGTGGTCATGCCCATGCTCCTCCCAGTGGCGAATGTTTTGTTCCCAGAGATCAATGGGTTTCCAGTAATGGGTCACATTGATGCCCGCCTGAACCATCATCTCAGCTGCGTGCTCATAGGCATCTGCTGCCAGGAAATACGCACCTTTTCCTTCACAAAATTTCCCCAGTCGTTCGTAAACTGCAATGCCGGCGTCCCAGTTTTCCGTTCTTTCGTGGATTTGTGCCATCCGGTATGTCAGGATGACGGCAAGATCCTTGTTTCCGGCCCGCATCGCGGTCGTGAGTCCATCCTCGTATGCAGACACCGCCGCATCAGTTTCACCACGGGCTTCGTAAAAATTCGCGGCATTCATATATCCGTGGATTCCCAATGTATAGCTGCCTTTAAGGGCCTTCAGATCCGCGTACTCCTTCCATTTATCCGGATCAGAGGCATTCCTTGCCTCACTTTCCAGCTTCCGTCCACGGTAGTAGGTATCGTCCTTGACGGTTTCCCAGTTCATTTATTCTCTCCTTTTTTTATCTCCAGATTTTAAACAATACTCCTATCAGTCCAATCATAACCACCACCCGCAGTCCGGTCGAGACTGTGAGGTCCCGTACACCGATACCCGGGCCAAAAATCCCGAAATAGTAAGGAACCAGATATCGAAGATTGATTCCGCTCGCCAGTAAATTCCCAATCAGCAGCGAAAGCACGACGTCTCTGCCCGTTATGCTCCCTGCATAAAGAAGATTCCCTGCCACCGTAAAAGCTCCGATGTTGCTTCCCAGTCGTGTCGCCACGATTGAAAGGGCCTCCGGTGGCAGCGGCACGAATGCAGTCAGAAACGCAAGCCCTTTGTTCAGCTGATCAAAGGCTCCGGCATTAATGAGCAGGAACATCACAAACGTGATTGGAACCGTGGTGTATGTAATTCGGAAAATAGTTTTCCGGCTCTTCTTCGCGCTGTCAACAAGGAGTTCCCAAGACATAGATGGC
>JAJRPH010000545.1 GCA_024280875.1 Deltaproteobacteria bacterium
AAAAAGTCCAAATTCTGTGTTGCGCTGCATCCTTCGTTTCTTCAAAGTACGACAAGTACGAATCATCACTCAGGATTTGCGCGCCTTGAATTTGGAACTTTTTTCTTTGCCATCGGAATTTGACTTTTTACGAGATTGTCATTGAAGGCTTCGTAAAAAGTCCAAATTCTTCGTTACGCTGTATCCTTCGTTTCTTCATGGTACGCGGGTTAATTCATTTAAAGCACCATTATACCACGCCATAGTTTAAAATTATTGTGCAGGTACCATCAGAATTGCCCCTGAGGGGCATTCCTTCTCACATGAAAGGCATCCGGTACATTTTCCCGTATCAGCCAGGAAAGGAAATCGGCGGAAGCCGGTATTGCTGTTGGCAATTTGCAGTTCCAGGACGCCCACCGGGCAGATATTTACGCACATGGTACAGGCGATGCATATTTCTTTATTAAAGACAGGGGATTGTTTTTGTTTTTTCACCTGAATATTAATTCCTTTTGGTTTATTTACCTGGATAGTTATTTCTGACCAAAATCCATCATCTCGTCCGAAGGTTTTCCGGTATCCGTATTCCATCCAAACTGTTGCCAGTAGTCTTTGATCATTTTGTCGACATCAACTTTTCGATTGCGATTGGCACCTTGGGTCATGGGCGGTTGTCCCAATGCCCGGGGATTTGGTTTGGTTGATTTCGGATCAATACCATGTTTGATGTTAAATGCCTGTTTCATAGTCTGCAGACGTTTTCCGATTTCTAAATATTCAGCCGGTGATTTGTTCCACCCGGTGGCCGCATTGAGCCACTCAAAAAACGGAACCCGGTCCACCCCGATTTGCGCACCGAACACGCACCCGCCGGCTCCGTTTAACACATTGACAAATTTGCTGCTGGCAGCCGCGTGAATTGCTTTTTTTTCAGTGACTTTGTATTTACTCTGTTTACGGTACATGAGCCATATTCCCGGTAGGGCCTTGTCTTTTTTCCAGAGCCGGAACATTTCGTAATACATCTGTGATCCGATGGTATGCCGACCCGGAGTAGCTTCCACTGCATAGTGAACGGCAAATCCCGGGTCAAACCGGCTGTCGTGCATGGGCAGTTCCTGACCGCCCGCGTGAATGGCATATTGGTCGGAATTTTTTCCGATTTTTTCCGATGCTTTTTTAACTCCGTCTGCCAGAATATCGCCAATGCCTTCTCTGGCAATCATTTTTTCCATCAGCGCTATCATGGCGTCCGTATTGCCCCAAGTCAGTGCCAGGCCGTCCGTGTCGTCTTTTGTTAAAATACCCTTTTCATAACACTCAATGGCAAAGGCAATGGTGCCACCGGCGGAAATCGTATCCATGCCGGCCCGGTTTAACCGGTCATTCATGGTAAAAACACTGCCCATGTTGTCATTGAGGCACAGGCCGCTTAATGCAAGAATTGATTCATACTCGGGTTTGTGCGTTTCGCCATTCGGGAATTTTCCTTTGCAGATCCCGCCGCATCCCAGGGGGCAAGAGTAACAGTGGTATTTTGAAACCTCGCTTTCCAGAATCGTGTCCGGATTGATATTGTTTGATTTTTCTTTTGTAAAATCCAGATTGGATCCCCCCCAGTTTTTAATGGGGGCGTCCCCAAGTTCTACGGAGTATTGATTCAGGGCAATGGTTCCCCATTTGCGGAGCATTAATTTCCAGAGCATGCCGTCCATGGCGGTCGGGATCGGGAGAAAACGCAGCAGGGCCGCCAAAATCCGCAGCCCGTTTCCGGAGAGAAACCAGGGCTGGAACTGAACCCATTTATTGCATTTTTCGTTCAACTCCCTGATTTCGGAGCGATTGTGGGATTCAATTTTTTTGGCGCTGTCTAAAACCACGGCTTTTAATTTTTTGGATCCCATGACCGCACCGAGTCCTGATCGTGCCGCCATCCGGCCCAGATCATTGCTGATACCGGATATGCAGGACAGTTTTTCACCCGCCGGTCCAATGCAGGCCACTTTTGGTTTTCGTTTAACGGTCAGGTCGGCAATCAGCATTTCTTCTGTTTCAATGGCATCTTTTCCCCACAGGTGTCCGGCATCCCGGAGTTCAGCTTTGCCTTTACTGATATATAAATATACCGGCTTTTCACTGATGCCTTTAAAAAAAATACCGTCATATCCGCAGCGTTTGATGGCCGGAGAAAAATTACCCCCGCAGTTGGATTCGCCATATCCACCGGTCAAAGGCGATTTGCCCACCACCATCCAGCGGCCAGTGAACAGACTGCCGGTTCCGGTCAGCAGTCCGGAAACAAAACCCAAAATATTGTCAGGCCCAAGGGGGTCAGCATCCGCAGGAATATTGTTGTATAGGATAAACCCTCCCAGACCGGAACCGGAGAGAAATTTTTCATAAACGGAATCCGGGATTTGCTGCTCCTCGATGCTTCCGTCTGATAAATTGACCATTAAGATTTTGCCCATATAACCATTTGCCATGCGATCCTCCTAATTTTTTCGAGGGTTTCAAATTTTGGTGCAGATAATTTTCGAAATTGATTGAGTCAGATTAACGTTTTTTCAAAAACCCCCACGGCAGAATGACTTGCCACAATGAAGGTTGAAACTTTTAACATTATACTCTTTTGGAAGGAGATTCATATAAAAAATTACATTATATAAATTTCGGTCATCACTCTTTCTCACAAACCCATATTCTGACCATACCCAGCAAGGCTGTTTCTTCCCTGACAATGCGAAAGCCGATTTTTCGGAACAGACCGGAGGCCCCGTCATCTTTCAAATAGGAGCGAAACAAATGGTAGTGAAATATTCCCACTGTGATTTCCATCAGGTACATAACTGCGGAGCAAAACAGACCGGGAGAGACCGCGTAATCGGCTATGATTTGCCGCTTTGACACCCGGGCCATCTCTTTTAAAGCAGGAATCCGCAGCTCGGTATCCATTTCGTGCAGCACCAGCGTCATGGTGGCCAGATCAAATTCGTTGTCGCCAAACTGACTCAAATCGTCTGCGCTGGCCAGATCAAACGACAAATGATCGACCCCCTCTTTTTCCTGCTGTTTACGGGCAAAGGCAATCATCCTGTCTGCCAGGTCAACCCCGACACCTGCCTTAATTTTGGATGCCATTCTTAATAGCTGGTACCCGGTCCCGCAGCCGACGTCAAGGACATGGGTGTTTTTTGGGACCTGAGCGCAGATCAGGTCACGCATATGTTTGGTAAAAGGATCAAAAAATTTGTTGTAAAGAAACCCTGCATAAAAATCATTCTTGGGAACCAGATCATTAGCCGACATCTTTTCTCCTTCGGTCCAGGTAAGCCGTTATTTCTTCATAAAGGGTATCCATTTCTTTTTTCTTCTGACTTCTCTTTTGCACCAATTATCAATGGATATACACCCTCTTCAGGGGTAATCCAAAGCCTGGCTCTCTGGCCCGGATCTTTTCTAATTTGTTCCTATGACCTACCGTTGCGACTGGCAAAGACCGCGGCACCCAGTGCGCCGATAATCTGCGGATCCACCGGGAGCGCAGTCACTTCCATGTTAATCTTTTTTGAGAGCGATTTGATGAGGCCCTGATTTTTGGCGCACCCGCCGGTAACCGTCACCAAAGGCCGCATGCCGATGCGTTTTAACAGAGAAAAGCAGCGCTTGGAAACCGCCGACTTGATGCCCGCCGCAACTTCTTCAGGCGGATTTTTTCTGGCCAGAAGACTGATTACTTCGCTTTCTGCAAATACGCTGCACTGGGCCGTGACCGGTATGATTTTCCTGGCATTTAAGGAAAGCAGAGAAAACTCTTCAAGGTCCATTCTAAAAATTCTGCTCATGGCCTCAAGAAACCGCCCGGTGCCGGCAGCACACTTGTCGTTCATGGCAAACTCCAGGACTGATCCGTCATCGGCAATGGCGATGGTCTTTACATCCTGACCGCCAATATCCACGATGGTCTTGATATCGCGGTTGCAGTAAAAGGTGCCCATGGCGTGGCAGCTGATCTCTGAAATGTTTTCATTGGCAAAAGCCACCTCGTTTCTCCCGTAACCTGTTCCCACAATGCGGGCAAGGTCTTTGTAGCTACTGAGGTCCGCGACCTGAGCACACGCTTTTTCAAGGGCTTGTATTGAGGTTATTTCAGGATCAATCTCGCTTGGAACAACTGTCGTGGAGACGATGGCACCGTTTTCATCAAGAATGGCGGCCTTGCCTGTTGTCGACCCCACGTCACAACCGCCAAAGTATTTTTTGGTCATTTTCTTTTACTCCTTTTTCACGGTGTCATGATTCTGTCTGATTCATTCCGGGCAGTTTCCGGATTGCTGTCAGTGTGCTACAGCCAGGGGCTGCTTGTTTTTCATGACGTTTTCCATAAAATCATCCACCTGGCTCATCATGCCTCCGTGAGAAACGATGCGGGGATCAACCAGGTCATAATCGAGGATAAGCAGAGGAATTTTCATCTCGCGGCATTTTTCCCGGAGAATGCCGTTCATCGCCTGTCCGCTCTTACAGCCCACATGGTTGGCGATCCATACCATGTCGAGGTCAAACTGCTTGTAGCAGCGGAAAATGTCGTCCAGGTAATTCTCAGCAGGCCCCCGGGTATGACGGACCATGGGCCCCTGCATGATGATCCGGGCCAGTCCATTCAGCATGGTCTCCGGCGTGGATGTGTCGATCGGTTCATGGCGGTTGTAGCTCATGCTGTCCATGATGAGCGTGATGCCGTGGGCGCGTTCCACCTGGTTGAAGATATCCACGAAATGGGGAAAAGGCGGGTTCCAGAGCACTGCACGATATTTCTCGTTTTCTACGGCCGGGATTTTTGCGGTCAGGTTTACTTGTGCCAGTTCCACCAGGCGCTTAAACAGCTGAATACCCGCCTTGTGTCCGGGGAACATGTAAAAATGCCACAAATGGCTCAGCCACACGGCCTCTGAGGCCAGGGGCGCCGGCCTGGCCTGCATCATGTCCCACAGCTCGCCCTCAATCTCCATCATGCGGTTGCGTGTTTCGCAGATTTCCCGGAGTTTTGTCCAGTCTATGCGGCCTGGCGTATGTTCCTCAAGAAATGCGATCATTCCCTTGAGATCCTCAACAAACAGCTTTTCCGCCCGTTCGTTGTAGAAGTGATAGGGCACATCAACACGGTATATGGGGACGTCAAACTTTTTCTGGATGTAAGAATAGGATGTCATGCCCGCGTCACAGGGCATATTGGAGCTGACAAGGGCAGACCCTTTGGGCATCTGCTCTTTGATGACCATGCCGACAGCTGACTTGACAAAACTGCAGGAATCCGGATTCATTCCGGCGTTCTCCGCTTCGTCTATGAAGTTCAAGGCTGCTTCAGGGTTGAGAAATGGAAGCAGTATCCCCATGGCCTCCACAAGCCATACCTTCAGGCCCATGGCAGTGGCGATCTCTGGAGGGACCAGGTCCTCACTAATAAGCAGAAGCTCGGGCTGGTAAAACACCTCTTCCAGTTTTTCTACCAGGGTAACGGTTATAGAATGGATCAGCAGTCCCGTGGACTCGAGATAGATCCCCTTTCTTCCGTGGGTGATTCGCCGGAGCAGCTTTGTTACGCCGAGGAGTTGGAGTATCCATGGATATCGGCGAAGCTCCCGGATGATGCCAGTGGGGCCGCGTTTAAAAAGAAGCTTGCCGACGAACTTGAAAATATTGCCCCATATGAGAGCCCAGTATTTTGCATAGATGAATGAATCCTTAAGGCTTTTCGCTTCGATAATATATCCGATGATGGAGTACTTGAAAAAGTCCTTCGTCAGATCCGGCAGCCTCATGACAAGATTTTTTGCGTTTTCGAATGCGTCTTTCACTGTTGTTTCAATCCTTATGTCAAAATTCATTTGCCCATACTTTCTATGAATGCCTGAACCCGGGTGCGCAACTGACCTTCTCCGCCCATACTGTACTCCCGCTCCAGTTTCAGCACCGGAATTCCTTCTTTGCGCAAGGCACTCACCATCGGCATGGAGTCAACACCCCAGAGGTCGCAGAATTTGATAATTTCGATGACAATGCCATCCACCTTGTATTCCTTTACCGTGTCGATGATGGTTTGCAACCTCCGATCAAAGTCCTCCATCATCCTCGGGCACAGTGTCTTTTTGAAGGTGTGCTCGGCCAGGATCCTGATGGGATTGCCATTCACTTCTACGGGCTTGAATCCGGGAATGGATCCGGTGCAGAAAAGGTCCGCCACCACAAGTCCGCCCTGCGACTCAATGACCCTGATGAATTCAGGGTCGTGAAGATGCGATCCCATCACCATCAGCCGGGAACGGAATTGCCCAACTCCGTCTCGCTGTTCGATCTCTTTGCGAAATTCTTGTATTTTCGGAAGGATCAGGTTCTTGGGGGAGACCAGGGCCGCCATGAGCAGCGTTTGGAATTCGGTCCCGGTAATGGGGGGGGATGGTTTTTTTCGCAGCTCACCAATGGACTGGATAATTTTTGCAAATTCGTTCCATTCGCGAATGGCCTTCATAAGGGAGTCATCGCTCATGTCCACGCCGAAATGTGTCGAAAGTTTGTCTGCGAGCATCCTGAGTTCCTCGGCCTGCCAGGCAATCGTGGCCTCGGTTACCTTGCGCGGCACGTCGAGGATATGATTGAACGCGGGCTTTTTGAGGTATTCCAGGTTGTCGTAAAGCCGCTGCATATGTGCGCAGGAGGGTACAAAGACCCAGCCCTGTATCAGGTCGAATCTGTCGTCTATTGCAAACTCAAGAAGGCTGCGTGCATAGGTGCAGATAAAGTTGGAAAGATAGATGTCGGCAATTTCGGTGCCCGCCACGCCGGGTGCATGCAGGCGCACCGGTACAAGCTTGTCCGCCATTAGAAAGGCTTCCGGTACGAATGAACAGGAATACCCGATGGGTATGCGTCCGTCGGAAACCGCCTGCTCCACCAGATGGTTTTGTGGGCTTTCCAGAAGTTCCTGGAATACGTTCATTGCTATCTCCCCCTTGTTAATTTTCTTCATGAGAAATGCGGGCCAGATGTGCGAGCAAGCCCATTTCACTCAAACACTTTTCCACCGCAGCGATGGCCGGCGAATCGTCAATTTCCAGAATACTTTTTCCCTCAATGTCATAAGAACGGATTGTTTCGTCTTCCGGAACCCATCCCAGGCAGTCAAGTTCTGCGGGGATAACAAGTTTTTCGTATTCTGTTTTACTTCGAAGGCGGTTTAATATCAGCCCTGCTTTTTCATATTCAATAGCCGTATCTGAGACTTCTTTAATCGTTTTAACCACATTTATGCCTTTGGCCGAAGCGTCGGATACCAGAATCAAATGGCTGACCTTTTCCATCACCCGCCGGTTGACCTGTTCAATACCTGCCTCGCCATCGATGACCACGTAGTCAAAATTATCCGCCATGGACGCGATAAGATCTTTTAAAATATGATTCACCTGGCAGTAACACCCTTCCTTTTCCGGTCGACCAATGGCAAGAAACGCGATGTTTTTATGTTCTTCCATGGCGGAAAGCATTTCATAATCCAGCATGGAAAGCATTTCCGCCTTATCTGTCGTTTTTCCGGACTCCACCCGCAGGATCAGTTCATTTCGGATGTCATCCACGGTTTTTGTAACATCAATACCCAGCGCGCCTGATAACCCCACGGCTGGGTCCGCATCAATGGCCAGCACTTTATTATTCGGATCTGAAGAAAGAATTTTGACGATCGTCGCGCTAAGCGATGTTTTGCCCACACCGCCCTTGCCGCAAAGGGCGAGGATAGATGCCTTTTTTTTTTGCAGGTTATGCATGGGCCGCCGTCTCCTTATTTTTTAATGAGTTTCTCATGGCCCTGAGTTCCGCCACATCACCGCAAACATCGTTATAATCGCACGTGTCGCAGTCAAAAGACATCTCATCCGCCATTTTATTCATGGCGCTGATTCTCTTAAAAACATCGTCTGAAATAGCTTTTGCTTCGAGCACGTCTTCCCGGCTCGACGTGATAAAAATGGTTTCCACTGACCGGACATAGGGCATTTGCGAAAACTTATCAATCATCGCGCCCCCAAGATCCTTAAAGGAAAAACCGCTGTTGATCGCATCAACGCTGACCCGGCTCCATTCCCGCTGTTGCTGGGATACACCGCGCATCATGTATCCTTTTAAATGGATGTCGTAGCGCAAAAGTTCCATTTCCCGGTATCGGTCATAGCTGTTGTCCGCATCAAAATCAGAGGCGTCAACAATCACGATTTTGCCGAAAGAAACCTGTTTGCCGTTTAATAGCGGCAGATCCGGCCCCACAATGGTAATCCGTCCGTTTTTTATTTTATCCGGATCATTTACCCACATCAGAAAAGAGGTGGATGCGTCTTTCGGATTGCCGAGCTCAACCGCAGTATCCGGGCCCAACACCAGGTTCCGGTTTTTTTCAGACGGCCATTTTGTCTGTCCGTTATGGATAAACTCGGATAGTTTACCCTCGTTTCGCCTGTGATTCAGGTATGCTGTTATTTCTTTATAATGTTTGTCAAAAAGTCCCATAAATTTTTCTTTTTTTAGTTTAAAGTCCGATTACTTTCCGTCCCACATGAAGGGTTCTTCCAACAGTGCCTTTTTTTTGCTTCATGATTTCTTCATAAAGCGTATCCATGTCTTTGGGCGGTGCGATTTGTTTATTCTTTTTCGCTAATGTTAACGCGCCTGATTTACAAGCCGCTACACACACGCCGCATCCGATGCACCGGTTAAGATCAATTTCAAGCGCTTTTGCTTTTTTCCCATCTTCTTCCATTTTAATGGCGTCCATCTTGCATTTTTTGCCGCATTTTCCGCATTCCACACATTTTTCCGCATCCAGGACCGCGTAATAGTTGTTTTTGACAAACTCCGCCGGCTTAGCCAGCATACTGACCAGCTCAAGACATCCGCAGCAGCACTTACAGCAACTGCAGACAAAATAGGATTCCTGACTGTTAGACGGCATCAGCACCAGTCCTTGTTTTTCATTTTCAGCCAGGATTTCAAAAGCTTCTTCTGTTGAGATGGCACGTCCAAAACCATTGCGGGTATACATATCGGAAAAATCGCCTAAACCGATGCAGACTTCTCTTCTGTCCGTTTCCTTGCATGGGCGTCCGATGGAATCCTTGCCTTTTCTGCATACGCATTCGGCTATGCAGATGTGTCCGTCGTTTTGAAGGATCAGCTCCCGGACTTCATCATAGGTGGCAATATTCAGATCCGGGGTAACGCTTTTTTCAACCGGAATGACTCGCATTTGTGGAAGACTAGTGGAAAGAAATGCCATGGCAAAAGACTGGTACATGTATTTTCGGACGTCCATGTAGTAATTAGCGTTCATGGTGGGCACTTTCATCTCAAATAGCCCCACGGCAAACGGATGGAGTGCATACTGTTTTTTCCCGTCCACTATTTTTACAAAAATTGCCCCGTGACTTTCCATATTATCCAGCATGGATTGAAGGCGTTCCTCTGATATTTCACTGTCTTTAATTTTGTCAAAAATCTGGTCAGATGATTGGAATTTATAGCTCATTTTAAGGGCTATGGCTACCTCATCAACCGTAAAGGCATCCCTTAAGATACGACGTTCAACACCCGACGCCGTGGCCGGAAAGTCCACAGGCTGCTTGTCGAGATGTTTTTGCAGCTTCTTGTATACTTGATGGGATTCTTTAAAAATACTCATACCGTCTTTTAGGCGCATCTTTAGTTGATTCATTTATTAGAACTCCTTAAAAAAAGTTCACCAGGAGGGCATAAAGCCCTCCCCTACATAGGATTAAGGTGTTTTCCGTAGGGGTGGGGTTTATCCCCGCCCGATAAATGTTTGATTGAATACGTCATCGAATTTACTTCAATTTATGTGTGTTCTCGCATGATTTGTTCCTAAAAGTCTTCAACCTTCAGTCTTCTGCCTGAATTTATTACAACAATCCCCTGATATGAAAAAATTCATCCAGCCGGTCCCTGGTAGCTCCCCATGATTCAACACGGTCATCAAAAGCATCGTCATTCATGATATGGGTCGGATACCCATGCTTTTCCATGTCTCGGGCAAAGGGCTTTACCATGCCCCAGGTGTTGCGGCATCCGGGCGTTCCGTTGTAAATCACACAGTCCGCTTTATACATTTTAGCAAGTGCCAGAGATTCTTCCAGCCACATGGCGTGCGTATCATAGGGTCCCCTGATGGACCGAACCATGGGCAGTCGCGCATTCATCTGCGCAATGGTGTCCAGCATGGCATCCGGTGTCGACGTATCAATGCCGTAGCTGCATCCTTCAATCCCTTTTGTGTAGTCATTATGGTCTCTGAAATTTCGCGTCAGGATGGATCCCGTATGGGCGACCCCCCGTTCTTCCATATAATTGTAAAAGTTCATGTCCACAGTATAGTGATCAATGTAGCACATAAACGCGCGCAGTTTTTCTTCTCCGGCGGCCAAACCCGGAACACCGGCTTCAACGCGCTGTTTTGACGATTTGACCATGGATTCCAAGAGTTTTGTATACTCCGCATGGCCGGAAAAACAGAACCGGCCGGCATATAAAGCAAGGTTGAACATGGGGGGTATCGGTGTGGGCGTCAGCATGAGCATGTCCTCAAGATCTGCAATCATGGCGTCCTGCTTGTCAACTTCTTCAAGGGCTTCGCGCAATCGGTCATAGTCCAGCTTGTTACCGGTCTGCTGCTCAAGAAAACGGATCATCGCTTTATAATCATCAATATGATAGGTCTGACTTCGAGCGTCACCGAGTGTGCTGGGATAATTTAATTGAAAAAAAGGCTTGTCCAGGTATTCGGCGGTAAACGCGAATGCATTGGCATTGGTGTCGCAGACGCCAGGGGTGTCGCAGACAACAAAATCG
>JAJRPH010000546.1 GCA_024280875.1 Deltaproteobacteria bacterium
CCCTTTTAATCAAAAAGCCATTGGCGCTGACGTGTCTTACCAGGAACACAATCGCCTGATCATGAAAACCCATCAACCGGTAGTGAGTAATGTTTTTACGGCTATTCAAGGCTATCAGGCAGTCGCCTGCCTTGTGCCTGTATTTGCCAATGGGAAGTACCAGGGCGCCCTTGTCCTCCTGATCCCATTTGACACCCTGGCGAAAGAATTTCTGGAAAATATAAAAATTGGTAAAGGAGGGTATGCCTGGGTTATCAGTCAAAAAGGGAGGGTATTATACAGTCCTGTTTCAGGACAAGCAGGGAAATCGGTCTTTGACTTACCTGATAAATCAGATGCGTTTGTTTCAATGGCCGGTAAAATGTTAAACCAAAAGACCGGGACAGCATCATATACTGACAATAATATAACAAAACATGCGGCATATTATCCGCTTCAACTGGGGAACACATTCTGGTCGATTGCTGTCTCAACGCCTGAAAAAGAAGTCCTTGCCACAATGACCGGATTTAAAAACAAGTTTTTGCTGGTCGCTATCCTTTTAACGCTCGTCGTATCCGTTTATTCCTATTATATTATGAGGGCTTCGACAATTGTAAGTGAGGAAAAAAAACGTAAACAAACCGAAGAAGAATTACGGAAAAGTGAAGAGAAAATCGCAAGCTTGAAAAAAATGGAATCCATCGGCCTGATGGCCGGTGGTATTGCCCATGATCTGAACAACATTTTATCAGGCATTGTGAGTTACCCGGACCTTATTTTAATGCAACTGCCGGATGACAGCCCCCTTCGCGATCATGTCAAAGCCATACAGGAATCCGGATTAAGGGCTGCTGATATTGTCTCGGATTTACTGACAGTGGCCAGAGGCATTGCTGTCAATAAAAAGACCCTGTCCATGAATACGATTGTGTCGGAATATTTAGCTTCCCCTGAGCACCGCAAGCTTGAAAAAATGTATCCTGATATCAATTTCAAGGCCCAGCTGGATTCTGACCTGATCAACATTCATGCATCCCCCGCCCACATGGAAAAAACCTTGATGAATTTAGTAATCAACGCCTCCCAGGCGATTTCGGGGAGCGGAAATGTGACCCTGTCGGCATCAAACCAATACCTGGAAGGACCATTAAAATTATATGCAGATATACGTAAAGGTGATTACGTCCTTCTGGCGGTATCAGACGATGGCGGGGGAATATCACCGGAGAATCTTGAAAGAATTTTTGAACCATTTTATACTAAAAAAATAATGGGCAGAACCGGGACAGGACTGGGACTAACCGTCGTCTGGAATACTATTCTAGACCATAATGGTTATATTAACGTCAAAAGCAACCATGAGGGCACAACCTTTGAGCTGTATTTCCCGGCCACTGACAAAAAATTAACTGTTGCCGAAAAAAATATCTCCATTAAAGATCTCCAGGCGAATAATGAAAAAATCCTGGTGGTTGACGACGAAAAAATCCAAAGAGAAATTGCCTGTGCATTGCTTGCCCGGCTGGGATATGCCGCTGAATCTGTTTCAAGCGGCAAGGCAGCCATTAAACGTATCAAAAACAATGCCTTTGACTTAATTATACTTGACATGATTATGCCAAAAGGCATGAACGGACTTGAGACATACAAAAGAATCATCAAAATTCATCCCGGCCAGAAGGCAATTATTGCCAGCGGCTATGCGGAGACCGAGGACATTAAGACCGCTCAACAGTTAGGGGCCGGGGAATATATTAAAAAACCCTATACCATTGAAAAAATCGGGCTGGCCATTAAAGAAGCGTTGAGCCGGTAATATGAACGGTTCACGATCAAGCATAATTGTTTTCAGGATATCGCTGGCCGCTGCCGTTGCCGGTATCCTGATTCTTGCCACCACCCCCTTACAATATCCGGTGGTCTCCGGTATCAACGACAAGCTGAATCATATTTTTGCTTTTTTTATATTAGCTTTATTAGCCGATTTTTCCTTTCCGGTTAGAAAATTTAGTTTATGTATCATTCTTCCGTTATTGGGCTACGGAATAGCCATCGAAGTCATTCAGTATTTTCTGCCGTACCGGATGTTTTCATTGTATGATGTGGCGGCCGATGCCATGGGAATCGGTTTATATAAAATTTCTTTCTCATTACTGAAAAAAAGCGCTGATGCAATTTTTAACAAAAAATGAACAAAAACAAACGGTTTATTAAATATGGATGCAGGCACCTTCATTCTCTGGACACAGTCAGCGCTATTTATTATCATGGGCCTGGCCGGGCTCATTGTTCCCATCATTCCCGGTCCGATTTTATTGTTGGGCGGGCTTGTCCTGGCTACCCGGGCTGAAAACTTTGCATTTGTCGGCCCGGTAATCATCACTTAAATCAGTTAAAATAAAAATCACGGTCGGGTTTTGAGCTTTGTATTTGACAAAATTAACAAATTTGATGAATATGTGTCATCAAAAATTTATATTTAGAGACCTTTTCCACGAAACTGTCAGCCAGGTATTACTACAGCACACAACAAGCGGTCAGTTTTATAACTGACTTTTTTTGACATAAGAAAGGATTGTGTAAATGAAGACCATTGTTAACATCAGCCTGGGGCCCAGTAAAGATGACTATGATTTCAACCCCCGGTTCATGGGAATGGACTTTCGAATAATACGTCTTGGTACAGACGGAAGTATAGATATCGTAGCGGATTTACTCCAGGAATGGGATTCCAGGGCAGATGTTATCGGACTGGGGTCCATCCAGTTCCCATTCACAATCTGCAATAAAAGCAAATCTGAAGAACAGACCAAAACCCTCTATCAACTGGGCAGCAAGTTAAACACGCCATTTACCACAGGAGATTCACTCCGCAGTGTCGGACATGAATGGACCATCCGGCATCTTCAATATTCATTCGGAAATAATTTTTTCAATAACAGCCTGGTAGTGTTCTTCTCCGGAATGATTAACTCCAGCACCGCAAACGCCATATCCGAATATACCGCCAACCTTAAATTCTGCGATCCGATTCTGGAACACGGCATTCCCAAATTTTTAAAATCCGTTGATGACCTGAAATTATATGCAAATGAGCTCCACAATGTTTTAAAATGGGTTCCCAGCCGGCAGTTCTCGGATTTTGCCATGCCTTTGAGGTCGTTTAACGAATTTATCATTCAAAAAGCCGTCCGGCAGGCCAATATCATTGTCGTTCCCTATTTCAATTTTTATAAATACCTTAGAAACTGCGGTTTTAAGGAACTTTCCGGAAAAACGGTCATCACCGCGACCGCCTATGATGACCGGGTAAAATTCCTGAAAGAACGCGGCGTGGACATGATCATCGATTCGACCCCTAAAATCCTGGAAAATGTGGTGGGTGTCAGCGTCTTAGAGGCCATGATCATGGTAGCGCTTGATAAGACACCGGAAACTCTATCGCGGGATGACCTGCTGGAAGTCATATCCGAACGCCGGATGGATCCGCGCGTTATTTACCCCGCCGGAGAAAAAAAACGCGTCAACCGGTTTGCCTTTGTCGTCCATCCCTTAACCCGGGATTACTTAAAAAAGATCAAACCGGTGGGATGGTTATCCAAATTACGGCCAACAGCCAAACTGGATACCGTTGAAAAGCTGATGGCCTATTCACCGCCTTTTGTTTACTCCAAGGTCACGGGCATCAAGTCTCCGACCGGCGTCGAAGCAGAAGGATGGCTGATTGCCATCGGCGCGACCCCCAGACAGATGCTGGCGCACAGCCCGGAATTTATCAATTCCCGTCTGCTCAAAGCCGCAAAAATTGCCAAAGGACTGGGTGCCCAGATTATAGGATTGGGTGCGTTAACCAAGGCCATGGGCGATGCCGGACTGACAGTGGCAAAATTTTCCGATCTGCCGATTACCACCGGGAACAGCTACAGTGCATCCGCTGCTCTATGGGCCACCGCCGAGGCGGTAAGAAAAATGGGGCTGATTGAAATAACCAAAGGGGAAAAGCTGAAAGGCAAAACCATGGTCATCGGCGCCACCGGAGCTGTCGGATCGGTCTGTGCCAAACTGTTAGCCACGGCTTTTAAAGAAGTTTACATGGTCGATAACCATGACGCCAAACTGCTTTCTTTAAGAGAGTCCATTTTAAATGAGACTAAAGATGTAAAAGTCCATATCACGACAAGATCCGATAAATATCTGGATGATATGGACGTCATCGTGACCGCCTCATCTTTGGGACAGGATGAAACAATTCTTGATATTGAAAAAGTCAAACCGGGATGTGTGATCACCGATGTCAACCGGCCGCTGAACTTTACCATTAAGGATGCCAAAAAACGCCCGGATGTACTAATCATCGCCTCCGGTGAAATTGCGCTACCCGGGGAACCGGAAATGGAAAATATCGGTCTTCCGCCGGGAGTCGCCTATTCCAGCCTGGCGGAAGCCATTGTCCTGGCACTGGAAGGCCGGTTCGAAAACTTCAGTGTCGGCAGTGATATCCAGTGGGAGAAGGTCAGCGAAATCTATAAACTGGGTTTAAAGCACGGGATGAGGCTCTCCGCCATCTCAGGCCTTGAAGGGGTTCTGAAAAATGATGATTTTGTCCGGGTCCGGGATCTGGCAAGGATAGCCCGAAGAACCGCGAGTAAAATCATACCCCAAAAATAAAAAATTGGGTTAACGTATTTTAAAGACCAGTTTTCCCGAGACAGACCCTTTTGAGAGAATTACATCGTCAGTATTGATGGATTGAATTACATATGCTCCGACACGGTCTTTTTCCCTGCAGATTTTGCCGTTAATGATTGCCATTCGTTTACCCGCATCAGCCGACCAGGAAATGGCCTGAAGCTGCATTTCGGGATCCTCAATAAGATCAACCAATGGTTCGGTCTTCCTGACAACCGGTTTACCGGCGATCGTATGGTCCGGTAATGCCGGTATGGGTTCTTCCCTGACGCTGATATCCTGTTGAAAAGGGGCTACCGGTTCCGCATTTTCTTTAAAGGACTGAGTTTTTTCATCTTCCGCAGTCAGCGAGGGTATTATCGGTAAGAACGG
>JAJRPH010000547.1 GCA_024280875.1 Deltaproteobacteria bacterium
AAAGTCAGATTCCGATGGCAAAGAAAAAAGCTCCAAATTTGAGGCGCGCAAATCCTGAGTGATGATTTGTACTTAGCGTACCATGAAGAAACGAAAGATGAAGCGCAACAAAGAATTTGGACTTTTTACGAAGCCATCAATATTATATCATTTATTTGTTTTGTTTGACAGTAATTTTTCACCATTGTATTGTAATAATTATAAAAACATTTTCACTTTATTTTAGTGATGTTTTCATGACACTCTTTAGTCATAAATTTATTAAATTATTTATCTTCCTTGTTGGAATACTATTTCTTTGCATCAATCCCGTTTCTGCGCAGAATAGCCGAAAACCGGTTTATGACGGGATTTTTTATCCCAAAGACCCGAAAGAACTGACTGCACGGATTATCGATTACACAAAACTTGCCGAACAGACCCAGGTTTCTCTTCCCCAGGGTGCAGCGCTTAAAGCCCTGATTCTTCCCCATGCCGGATATATTTATTCAGGCTTTACAGCTGCTCATTCCTCAAAGGTTCTGAAAAACAGGAAATTTAAAAAAATTATAATCATGGGCCCGGATCATCGGGTGGGATTTACGAATTGTGCCGTCAGTGATGTGTCTGCTTATGAAACCCCTCACGGAAAAGTTTTCCTTCACCCGGACAGCCTCTATTTGAGGCAAAAAAATAAGGAATTATTTCGAACCGTAAAAAAATCAGACGACCTGGAACATTGCCTTGAAGTTCAAATTCCTTTTTTGCAGCATTACCTTTCCGATTTTGAGATTATTCCGATCGTAATGGGTCCCGGAGATCCCCGAAAATATTGTGATGCGATAGACAATGTGATAGACACACAAACTTTGATCGTTGTCAGTTCAGATCTCTCACACTACCTGCCCTATGCGCAGGCTGTTAAAACAGATCACGAAACCATCCGGCACATACTGGAGTTAAATATCAAAAAATTATCCGAAAAAAATCACCGTGCCTGCGGAATCATTCCTATACAGGTACTCACATATCTAGCCGTACGACATAAATGGAAACCAATGCTTCTCCATTATTCAAACAGCGGAGATACGGCAGGACCAAGAAATAGCGTAGTCGGCTATGCGGCCATTGCTTATTATGAAACAGCATCCATTAACTTTCGAAAAGGATCTATTCAAATGGATAAGGGAAAAGGGGATATTCTTCTCAAACTGGCACGAAAAACAATAGCAGACAAACTGGATGTTAAAACTCCTGACACAGATGACCTGGGCGGAACATTATCAGATGATATTTTCAATGCACGGCGCGGTACTTTTGTAACACTAACAATTAACGATCAATTACGAGGATGTATCGGCAACCTGGCTGCCGACAAATCGATCATAGACGGTGTCAAAGACAACGCCATTAATGCTGCGTTCCATGATCCCCGTTTCCCGGCTCTATCAAAAAATGAACTCAAAAATGTTGACATTGAAATCAGCCTTCTCACCGAACCTAAAGTTCTTGAATATCAGGACGGTGATGATCTTCTTAATAAACTGCGCCCGAATGTCGATGGCGTGATTATTCGTAAAGGTGTCTACAGCGCAACATTTCTGCCCCAGGTATGGGAGCAATTGCGTGATAAAAAATCTTTTCTTGAGCATTTATGTCAAAAGGCCGGATTGCCGTCAGATGCATGGCGTCGACCCGGATTAGAAGTCATGGTGTACCAGGTTCAGTATTTTGAAGAAGACCATTAACCTAATAATTGATCGGCAAATTCGAAAGGTTGTAATTGCCACCGGAATAGCATCAGTTACCACCCAGCTATTAACCATCCGTGAATTTCTTGCCCAGTTGAGCGGAAACGAATTTGTCATAGCCCTTATTCTCTTTAACTGGCTTTTCATCGGCGGCTTAGGAACCTTTCTGGCCAGACCGCTGGGTAAAAATGCATCGGTCCGCAAGCTCTATTGGCTCTCCATTTGTCTGGTGATCCTGGCACCCATCCAGCTGATTGCCATACGAGAGATTTATGATCTGATTTTCATCCACGGCAGTTCCATCGGCTTTTATCCCACATTTGCCTATACGTTATTTTTAATTACCCCCTATGCTCTTTTGGTCGGCTTTTTTCTGCCCTACAGCCTGATTGTAATTAGAGATCAGATTGCTAATTACCCCGGAACACGAATATATATTTTTGATAGTATCGGAGACATTTCCGGCGGGATTCTATTCTCTTTTATACTTGTGTATTGCACAACACCACTTCAGGCGATCTTCATCGCCCATTTGCCGTTACTTGTTGCACTGTACAGTCTTTATGCATCTGCTTATAATGTTAAATCCACAGCGGTTATTGGAACAATTTTGGGATTGACGGCTCTGGTCGCTGCAATATTGGTCGAAATACCAACTCTTACACCCCGAAACGGCGAGCTCGCCTATTACCAGGAAACGCCCTATGGACGCATTCAGATTATTAAGGATCAGGAGCAGTATACACTCATTCAAAACGGACGGCCAATATTCAGTTCCCATGATTTCACTACTGCCGAAGAGGCGGTTCATTATCCGCTTTCCCAAATTGATTCGGTCAGACACGTTCTGATGATATCTGCGGAAAACCGTATGATGTCGGAAGTAAAAAAATATCATCCAAAAACCATTGACTATGTTGAAATCGATCCGGCGATCACGGATATTGAATTCCGGTTTGGTCTGTTGGAAAAGTTTCCGGAAATGAACGTTATTCATCAAGATGGGAGGCAATATATAGAAAATACGGAAAAACAATATGATGCCATTATAATAAACCTTCCGGAACCGGACACATTTCAAATCAACCGTTTTTTTACCGACCGTTTTTTCTTCATCGCCCGTCAGCATCTGACTCAAGGCGGTGTTCTTTCATTTTCAGTTAAAGGATTTGATAATTATATCAGTGACAATGAACTTCAAAAAATTTCATCCATATACCGAACCACTCGTCAGGTTTTTAAACATGTTCTATTAATACCGGGCAGTAAAATATTTTTCCTGTGTAGTGATGATCCATTAGAAACTGATATTCCGGGTCTGCTTGAGAATAAAAATATCCCGACCGCATATATAAGCGGATATTATTACGGCAACATTACCTCGGAAAGAATCAGCAGGTTAAATCAACAGCTCATAACAACCGGCCCAATAAACAGTGATTTTTCACCGCATCTGGTGCAAATATTATTAGATGAATGGTTTTCAATTTTTTCAACCTCACCGATACTTTTTTTATTGATATTGAGCGTGATCAATATCGTTTATCTCTTCTGTATTTCAAAGGAAGAGTTTGTACTTTATACCACCGGATGTTTTACCATGGGCTCTGAAATTCTGGTTATATTTGCGTTTCAGATATTTTTTGGATATATTTATCTGCAGATCGGATTAATTATAACTGTTTTTCTCGCAGGAATTCTACCCGGTGCTGTTTATGGTGAATATCTGCGCCAACGCGGTAAACAGATCCTGCTTTTTACTGACATTGCGATGATCATATTGATGCTTGTGTTTATCGGCGCAATTACTTTTTTCGCATATCAACTGTCCGGGTATGCCTTTCTTTTATTCGGATTTGCGGTTTCAGCCGTCTGCGGATGTCAATTCCCAGTTGCGCTTTATCTTCAGGGGGGCGACGAGCCGGCAGCTGTTAAAATGTTTTCCGCAGACCTTATCGGAGCGGCATATGGAACTTTAATAACCAGCATTTTATTCATCCCTTTTGCCGGTATTTTGTGGTCAGCTGCGGGATTAATTTTACTTAAAATAATCAGTTTAATAATTTTAAACACTAAAAAATGAAATCCGTTTCACGAAGACAATTTTTAACATATAGCGCCCTATCCTTTGCGGGCAGTACACTCCCAGGGCAGGCATTATATGCTTTTACGGGAAAAAATCAACATTCCGCCCCGGTCGATGTATCCGGAAAAATTTTTAAAAACGATGCCCCTGACCAACTCTGGAAATGGTCCCGTGAAGCGGATTATTATATGACGTTTCCCGGTGATGTAGTGATGTGTGTGATCTGTCCGCACACCTGTGTTCTGTATAAAGGAGATCGAAGCATCTGCCGATCCAGGGTAAATATCAATGGAAAATTATATACACTAACCTATGGCAATCCCTGTTCTGTAAATACAGATCCCATAGAAAAAAAACCGCTGTTCCATTTTAAGCCCGCAAGCAGGGCATTATCCATTGCCACCACCGGATGCAATTTTCGATGTTTAAATTGCCAGAACTGGCAGATTTCTCAGGTAAAGCCGGAAAATGTCAGGTTTTATGATCTTTTCCCAAATCAGGTAATTGAAACGGCACTTGAGAAAAAAGCCGCTTCGATTGCGTATACTTATTCCGAGGCCACTACTTTTTATGAATACATGATAGACACCGCTATGCTGGCGAAACAAAAGGGAATATCGAATCTGTGGATTTCTAATGGCTACATTAATCCTGAACCGTTATCAGCGCTTTGTGAGGTTCTGGATGCCGCAAACGTAAATTTAAAATCATTTAATAATGAAACATACCAAAAGTTAAACGGCGGTCAGCTGGATCCGGTGCTGAACACGTTTAAAACGCTTCATGAAAAGGGAGTGCATTTTGAAATGACAACACTTGTTGTTCCCGGATACGTTGATGATCCGAAGATGATAAAAGAAATGTGTCTGTGGATTGTAAAAAACTTAGGGCCCAATCATCCGTTGCATTTTTTAAGATTTTTCCCGCAATATAAACTCGACCGTCTTCCCCCCACGCCGGTCTCTGTTTTGACAAATTTCAGAAAAATCGCTATGGATACAGGGATTCGATATGTTTATGTGGGAAATGTCCCTGGTCACGAGGGCAATCATACGTATTGCCATCAATGCGGTAAATTATTGATCGAAAGAAAAGGCTATAATATTCCCACTTACAATATCGAAAAAAATAAATGCAGATTCTGCGAATCCACAATTCCTGGAAAATGGATTTAGTTTAATATTAAAATATTTTATGTCGATTAATTAAACAAATACTTTAAGTTTATTAAATTACTTATGAAGCATTTCATCATTTTTATTCTACTGGCCGGATTGATTGCGGGAATTAACGGATGCAGTCACAAAATTGTCAAAAAAATGGAAGTTACCGCATATTGCGGTTGCGGTGAATGCTGCTGCTGGGAACGGGGTAGCTGGAAATATTTGAAACTTGATTTCTGGAATAAGTATATCAATAAAGGTAAAAATGAAGGCCGTCCCTACTCCGGACTGACAGCCAGCGGCACCAAACCGCATGAACCAAACCCCGGACTCTTTTCCTTTGACAGCTTAAAAAAGCCATGGATGATTCCGTTTCGAATCATTTTCCCGTGGCTGTGGTTTTCCCGTGACGGTACGATTGCCGCTGATACACGATATTATAAATTTGGAACAAGGCTCTATGTGCCGGGTTACGGTTATGGAATTATTGAAGATCGCGGAAGCGCAATTAAAGGGCCGACACGCCTGGATTTATATTATAACTCGCACTCTGCTGCCAGAAAGTGGGGACGACAGCATATTTCGGTTACGATCGACCCCTGATTCCGGATCAGGTCTATCTCTTCTTTGGGCTATCCCTTCTCCGGTATTATTTTCCCGTGTTTTTGATAAAACATTTTTCCGTTGATATACAAAAGTTCAATATGTTTATCCTTAAGCATCGGGTCAACGAATTTAAGTATTTCATTATGATGACAGCCAAGACCGGATGAAATGTCACTCAGGGTACATGGACGGCGATCGAGCATACTTAAAATTTTTTTTCTGATATCATTTAATGCTTCATTCTTTGATGCTTTTTTAAACGGGGCGATGACTTCTGCTTTTTTCCCGAGTATCTCACAAAAATATGCTAGCTTCTCTACAGGCACTGTATAAACATATGATTCAGCAGTCGGGCGAACCGCAGTATTTAAATGAATTTTGTCAGGTTTAATCCGGTCCGTCCACTGCTTAAATTTTCTGATCATAGATTCATTTGAGTTAATACCTTCGGCAATAAATATCTCAAGCCATATTTCGCCCTGGTACACCTTGCGAAATTCAATTAATCCATAGACGGTTTCTTCAAAAACAAGTCGCGAATGCGGCCGGTTGATTTTTAAAAAAGAGCTTTCATCACAGGCATCCAAAGAAGGCAGGACTACATCGGCACCGCATATATCCTTTCTGACATCGTCGTTCATCAACAAAGACCCGTTGGTTAAAACTGCGACCGGCACATCGGTATATGTTTTAATCCCTTTGATAATATCTGAAATTTCACTGTTTAATGTCGGTTCACCGGATCCGCCAAGTGTTATAAAATCAGGATAAATATTCTCTTTCAAGCGTTTATAAAGTTGAGATAAAATCTTTTCTGCGGATATATATGGTTTTCGTTCTATTGTAGTTTCAGGGGTTGGTCCGATCTGACAATATATGCAGTTGTATGAACAGGTCTTATACGGAACAATATCTACACCCAGGGAAAACCCGAGACGCCGTGATGGTACCGGACCATAAATTAAATTATCCGTCATTATGTTAGCTCCGTTATGTCTTCGACAAATAATTTATAAAATAAAAACTCAACGTATTTCTTGCAACCTCTTGCCCGTGCTGATAAAAGTTGTTCTGTCAAATTTAATATGTATTACAAAACAGCCGTTAACAAGAATTTTTTTTACACAAGGAGCCATTAATTATGCCGGATGATATTTTTGAATCAGACACCAATGACGAAGAAAATTTTGCTGATCTGTTTGAATCTTATATGACGGAACAAAAAGATATTCAAGTCGGCGATAAAATTAAAGGTGAGATTATTGCTATCGGCGACAAAAATATATTTATCAATCCCGGAACTAAAACAGCCGGTGTTGTTGAAAAAAACGAATT
>JAJRPH010000548.1 GCA_024280875.1 Deltaproteobacteria bacterium
AAAATATCATTGTCGATAAAGGCTTCTTTTACCCGTCCGTTATCAATTAAGTCCCGGGTCACAAAAAAATAATCAATACGCCACCCGACATTTCGCTCCCTTGCCTTAAACCGGTAGGTCCACCACGAATATTTCACGGATTCCGGATACAGGTAACGAAACGTGTCCACATACCCTCTGGCAATAATTTTATCCAGCCAGTCCCTTTCGATTCTCAAAAATCCGGAAGTTTTTGCATTGGCTTTAGGATTCTTTAAATCAATATCATTGTGAGCCGTGTTATAATCACCCGTAATTACAAGACTTCTGCCTGATTTTCGCAGCTTGTCCGCATAGGCGAAAAAGTCTTTATAAAAATTCAGCTTGTAATTTAGCCGGTCATCATCCATCTGACCGTTTGGGAAATAAATATTAAATAAAATAAAATCATCAAAATCAAGTTCGACGATCCGGCCTTCTGCGTCATATTCTTCAATACCAATACCATTTTTCACGGAATTGGGCTGAATTTTCGTCCAGGTTCCCACCCCGCTGTAGCCTTTTTTAACCGTACTGTATGACCAGAAAGATTCATATCCCTCAATATGCCGGACATCATCCGCCAACTGATGATCCTGGAGCTTTGTTTCCTGGACACAGACCACATCCGCATCCAGGTGTTTTAATGATTCAAAAAATCTTTTTTTTACAATGGCCCGGAGACCATTGACATTCCATGAGATCAACTTTATCTGTTTTTTCCCCAATGTTACACCTTTCTTGTATACGCGAATTGAATTCACAAACAATCAGCCATAAAATCCTTCTTAGTTTAGATATCAAAATAATTTAAGGTGATGCAATGGAAATTGTTCGTAAAAACGGTTCAACCATCGGGGGATTTAATAAAAAATTTTCGAAGTGATCTAAAAATACCGCGATTCATAGAGGTTACAATCCAATAGCCATCAATTTTATTGACACCCTAATGACATCCTTATAATATTACTGCGTAATTTTTAGTGTCATTCCCGACCGTTCCGGAAACATTCAATCAAAAGCAATGCTTTGCAATGAGGACAAACATGGAAATAGAAACCAATATTTTACAGTATCTGCCGATCGTTAAAAATATTCAGATTTTCCACTGGCTGCACGAAGAGGAACTTCAAAAGATGCTGCTGATATCCGCCATTCTTCATTATGAGAAAGGTGAAAAAATTATCTCACAGGGGGAAGTAGGTGATTCCCTGTACGCGGTTGTTAACGGGATGGTTGAGGTTTCCGTTAAAGACAAAAACAAAAAGAATATTGCCATCAGCCAAATTAGTAAAGGCGAAATTTTCGGAGAATCCGCCATATTTCTGGCAAATAAAAGAACCGCCAGCGTCACCTGCGCCAGCGAAAGCATTATCATGAAAATCAGCCGTAAGAATCTGATCTTTTACTTTAAAACTTATCCTCATGCCGGCAATAAGCTCCTGATGCTGATAGTTCTCAACCTCTTAAACAAGCTCAAACATGCCAATGAAGACCTGGTGCTGGAGAAACAATCAGATTTGGATTTTAATTACGTTGACACCCTGATCCAGGAATTTATTTCAGAGTCAGACCTTCCATCAGATTAACCCGATTTCTCACGGGTCGGAGTAGCTCCGAAATTATGTTATTCAGCCATTAAAATTAGTAAACTATGTCTTCAGGCTGAAATTCCTAACTCCTGAACCGCTCCGACCCGTAAGAAAAAGGTTCGCAGGTGATAAAGACGTTTGAACCCGCATACATACAAACCGCCCGAAACGGCCTTCTGGCAAAAAAGGTTGAATCTGCACAGTATGTTTTAAACAGGTGCGTACTATGTCCCAGAGAATGCAGGGTGGATCGCCTTGCCGGTGAAACCGGGGTCTGCAAAACCGGTCGGAAGGCTGTTGTTTCATCCATCCACGCCCACTTTGGAGAAGAATCCCCCCTTGTGGGGACCAACGGTTCCGGCACCATTTTTATTACCCACTGCAACCTCATGTGCAGTTTCTGCCAGAATTACGATATCAGCCATGAAGGATTCGGCCGGGAAGTATCTGATGATGAACTTGCATCCATGATGCTCTCCCTCCAGGGTCAGGGCTGCCACAATGTCAACCTGGTGACCCCCACGCATGTGGTACCGCAAATACTTTCAGCGATTCAAATTGCTGTTGATAAAGGATTGACGCTCCCTATTGTCTATAATTCCGGCGGTTATGATGATGTCAACACTCTGAAACTGCTAAACGGAGTGATTGATATTTACATGCCTGATTTTAAATTCTGGGATCCTAAAATTGCCGATGCCACCTGCAATGCGCCGGACTATCCGGAAATCGCCCGGCAAGCCGTGCTTGAAATGCACCGGCAGGTGGGAGATATTGTTATTGACAAAACCGGCATTGCCCAACACGGTTTACTGATCCGTCACCTGGTGCTGCCGGACAACCTTGCCGGGACCCGGGACATCATGAAATTTATCCATGATGCTGTTTCCCCGGACACATATGTGAATATCATGTCCCAGTATCGGCCCTGCGGCAAAGCCCATGAAACGCCGGGCCTTTCTAAAGCACTATCCGTAGAGGAATACAAACAGGCGTTACAAATGGCTAAAGAGGAAGGCATCACGCGGCCATTACAACGTTAATATAATTGAGCAACTTTAAACTGACTGGATACTTACGTATGGATTCTAAAAAGCAATTATACTCCTTTACCCAGCTTCTGATTATTGAAAAAATACAGATCAACATTCCTTTTACCATGCTGGTTGAAAGGCAATGGCAGGACCTTTTTTTCAATTCCGGAATAAACCCTGAAATCGGGCTGGAGGCTGAAGCGCTGGATGTCTTCTCGTTATCAGATTTCAAAGGCTTTGCGGACCGATTTCATAATCGCAACCGATCGATTACCATCCACGGACCGTTTATGGATCTGTCGCCCGGGTCACCAGACCCTAAAGTCCGTGAACTCACCATATATAGGTTTAAACAGCTCATTGACGCAGTAGCTGTTTTTAAACCCAAAACAGTGGTCTGCCATGCCGGATTTGACCATGGCAGATATGATTTCTGCAGAGAACAATGGCTGGAATATGTCACCGACACCTGGCAATGGCTGGGAAAAGAATTCCACGAGAGAGGCACCCAACTGATGCTTGAAAATGTCTATGAGACTGACCCGGCCGAACTTTTACAGGTTTTGGAACCACTTGATCCCGAGCATGTCGGCTACTGCCTGGATGTGGGGCACCTGGCGTCTTTTGGAAAATACCCCCTGGATAAATGGCTCAACGCGACCGGGAAATACATTGGACAGCTCCACCTTCATGACAACCATGGCGACCATGACAGTCATCTGGGAATGGGAAAAGGCGGCATCAATTTTGATCTTTTATTCGAATATATCAAACACATGACAAAAAAACCGGTTGTAACCCTTGAGCCCCATGAACAGGAAGATTTCTTCGCGAGCCTGGCCTTTCTCGAACAATCTGATTTTTTATCACTGATGGCTTCATAAACCCGATCAAACGAAGACCAATTATCGGAGAAAATCCATCTCAATAAATTTACTTAATTAACAAATGTTTACGCAGATCTCCCGACAATACGCCGGGGATTTTTAATATCATCTTGACATCGGGCAAATCAATTGATAAATAAATTCCTTTTAAAGTGAGATCAGTTCTTCAGAAATTAATAAGGTCAACTCGTCTGTCTCGGGTTTCAACATGGCGGGTTTGTTAATCCAATACATTAATTTAATTGAATATATATTGGTGAGCAATACACCATTCGATTAGAGACATAAATTAGGCCATTAAAAAATTAATCCACAAAAGGAGAACACTATGATTAAACCACTTGGTTCAGACAAATTAATGCCGCTGTACGTAGCCGACGACGCCAAACGCGCCGAATTGATCAAAGAAGCCGAAGGCCTGCCTTCAATCATTATCAGTTCAGCAGCTGCCGGTAATGCTGTAATGCTGGCCGGCGGTTATTTTACCCCGATGACAGGCTACATGAACGTTGCCGATTCCATGAGCGTTGCAAAGACCATGAAAACAACTGCCGGTCAGTTCTGGCCGACCCCTCTGCTGAACGTTGTTGAAGACGCTTCTGCCGTCAAAGACGCAAAAAGAATCGCTCTGAAAGATCCGAACGTGGAAGGCAATCCGGTTATCGCTATTCAGGATGTCGAATCCATTGAAGAATTCACAGCCGATCAAATGGCAACAATGACCAAAGAGATCTACGGTACCGATGACATGGATCACGTTGGTGTTAAAGCATTTAACACGGTTGGCAAAACCTGCATCGCCGGTCCGATCCAGGTACTCAACTACTCTTATTTTGACAAAGAATTCGCCGGCACGTTTAAAACCGCCGTTGAAATCCGCGAAGACATGGGCAAACTCGGCTGGGAAAAAATTGTTGCTTTCCAGACCCGTAACCCTATGCATCTGGCACACGAAGAACTCTGCCGCATGGCTTATAACGATGAAAAAGCCGATGGTATCCTCATCCACATGCTGCTTGGAAAACTGAAAAAAGGCGACATTCCTGCTGACGTTCGTGACAAATGCATTCGCAAAATGGCGGAAGTTTATTTCGAACCCAACACCGTAATGATCACCGGTTACGGATTTGACATGCTGTATGCAGGTCCCCGTGAAGCTGTTCTGCATGCCTGCTTCCGTCAAAATTGCGGTTGTACGCACTTAATCGTTGGCCGCGACCATGCCGGCGTTGGCGACTACTATGGTCCGTTTGATGCACAGACCATCTTCGACAATATCTCCAAAGACGACCTGCAGATTGACATCTACAGAGCAGACCATACCGCTTATTCAAAGAAACTGGATAAGGTTGTCATGATGAGCCGTGTTGAAAATCATACCAAGGAAGACTTTGTATTGCTTTCCGGAACCAAGGTTCGTGAAATGCTGGGCCAGGTAATCAAACCGCCCAAAGAATTCTCACGCCCGGAAGTCGCAGACATCCTGATCGAGTACTACCGGTCTATTAATAAGTAACAAATCAGTCTTTCAAATTTTGTAAAACTGATTGAAATTCAAAAGCCCGTTCTTTTTTTAAAGAGCGGGCTTTTTTTATGAGACTATCAAATTCACTACGATATCAAAGTGTTAAATATTGAAGAAAAGGATAAAAACTTCAATATTATCAACGGCCCCAAAACCAAGGAATACATCTATCTGTTTTCTTTTGGTAAAAAATGCCATCCCTTCTGTGCACCTCTGATCAGCTCATTCAAGGAGCATCTGGATATTGAATTAATGAAAGCAGGCGCTTTATTATTTCAGGGGAAGCATAATTTCATCAAATACTGCACCAAACCGAAACCCGGAGCCACATTTGAAAGGGAAATCCTGGTAAGTAAAATCGAAGAAAATACAATTTATAAAGCCAATTTTTTCCCGGCCACAAGTTACGCATATTTCATCCAATCCAAAGGATTTTTGCGGTATCAGCTCCGCTTAATTATGGGACAGCTCCTCAGCCTCGGACGAGGAAAAATCAATTTAAATGATATCAGGGAATCACTTAAAGGGTATGGCAATCAACCGCTCAGACATATTGCCCCTTCCTCCGGTCTGATTTTAAACAAAATTGAATTTGATTAATCCTTATTTATTTAAGAATATAAAGAAACAAAGAAAAAAATATTAAAATTGATGGCTTCGTAAAAAGTCCAAATTTTTTGTTGCGCTTCATCCTTCGTTTCTTCATGGTACGATAAGTACAAATCATCACTCAGGATTTGCGCGCCTCACCAATTTCATAAGATTGGTGGAGCTTGTTTCTTTGCCATCGGAATCTGACTTTTTACGAGTTAGTCAAAATTGCACCGTCTTATTGATGAAAAAATCATTTAATCC
>JAJRPH010000549.1 GCA_024280875.1 Deltaproteobacteria bacterium
AAAGTCAGATTCCGATGGCAAAGAAAAAAGCTCCAAATTTAAGGCGCGCAAATCCTGAGTGATGATTTGTACTTAGCGTACCATGAAGAAACGAAGGATGAAGCGCAACACAGAATTTGGACTTTTTACGAAGCCATCACTTTTATACGTATAGATTTTCTGCTATTAATATAAATTCTAATAACTTTGTTTAGTGCAAAACTGTTTCCACGTTTTTGATCAAACATCTGGCTCGATAAACCCTTGAACATATTTATTATTATTTCATCTCGTTAATTTTTTAAGCTGAGGATGAACAATGTATCTCAAACAAGCATGCACCCCCCGCGAAAGTGTTTTTAATCGAAACCGGCGTGATGTTGTTTTGGACCTTTCCGATCTCCTTGAAAAAAAATTATTGCCGACAGGTTCTTTGAGGAAAATTTTATTACGTCAGGGATGAAAACACTTTTAGAAAAAACATTCAGCAGGCTGGAAGTCAGGACATCAACAAAGCCCTTGATAATCTTCAAAAAGAAACCAACCGTTCCGCGCTCAGAATAGAACCGGTTAATACCCATGGCGATGAACTGTATCATATTTTAAGAACCCGATTGTTTGAGGGGCTGCCTGATGAGGCCGTCATAAAAGATATCGCCAACCAATATGCCAAGGCCGTAAAAAGCGCCAGGGAAATTGATGTGACCAATGCCTCTCCGGATTCATATGCTGCGCAGCTCATTGAGTCCTATCCATTCCATTTCTCCATCCGGGATCTTTATGCCAGATTCAAGGAAAATCCTGGTTTTATGCAAACCCGGGGCTTGATCCGGTTGATGCGTTCGATTGTAGCAAATATGTATGAAACCGACCGCGCAGAGCAGACAATGCTGATCCACCCCTATGATCTGGATTTGAACAATGAAGAAATTTTTTCGGAAATCAAGACTATTAATCCGTCCCTGAGCGAGGCGGTGACACACGACATTGCCAAGGAAGGTCATTCCGTGGCCGAAGCACTGGATGTAAAACTGGGTTCCGGTACGGATGCCCAGGATGTGTCCAAGTTGCTTCTGGTGGCATCGCTGGCAAACATCCCCGGCGCAACCCATGGCCTCCGCGAAAGTGATATCATTGGGTATCTGTGCGCGCCGGGACGAGATATCGCAAAGATGAACAAAGACATTGTGGCGTATCTTCCCACCCAGGCATGGTATCTTCATACCAGTTCGGATGGCCGGCTGTTTTACAAAAACACACAAAACCTGGCTGCCAAACTCCATTCCATGGCTACGTCTTATAACCGGCAGTCATGCTTAAAAGAACTTCGAGAATATTTAAAATCACTGTTTTCCCCGGTTTTAAAGGATTGTTACCAGAAAATAGAAATTCTTCCGGCCATTGATGAAGTAAGTATCGAAGCAGACAAGGTCTGCCTGGTGATTATTGAGCCCTCCGCCAATACCTCAAGCACAACGAGGTTAAACACGGCTTGGAACACATTTGCCAATGATATTGAATATAAAAACAGGGTCCTGTTTCTTACCGGAACCTATGAAAATATTCTGGATCGGGTGATTGAGCAGGCAGCGCAATACAGAGCCATACAGTCCATTATTGCTGAATTTGATGCGGAAAAACTGTCCGAAAAAGATCCCCAGCGCGTGCAGGCAAGAAACAGCCATGATAAAATTATCCTCAGTTTAAGAAGTGCTATCCAGGAAACCTTCACAACCCTGGTATACCCTTCGACAAACGGATTCAGGACAACGGATTGCCGGATTCAATTCAGCAACAATCAGTTTGACGGTGAACAGCTGATTCGGGATACACTTGAAAAAGTCCAGAAATTCACCAGTGATGTTACCAGTGACACGTTCCGAAAAAAATGCGAAGCTCGTTTTTTTGGTGGCCAGCAGAAAACCCAGTGGTCGGAAGTCAAACGGCGGGCCGCCACCCTCACCATTTGGCAGTTTCACCGGTTAGATGCCCTGGAAACTTTAAAGAACACTTCCTTGAGTCAGGATATCTGACGGGATGAAGGTGGTATTATCAATAAAGGCCCTTTTCCGCCGCCCAAAACCGAGGTAAGAGTTCAGCGGCTTTCAAGAAACGACAGTACCGGAGAAGTTACCCTCAAGATTACACCCGTCCACGGCGATATTGTCTATTATGAAACCGGTGATACAGCGCCGACAATGTCTTCCCTGAAGGTGGATTCTTTTAACACTCGCAGTCCAGAAATGAGGCATTGGCCTCGTTTATGAGAAGAATAAATATTTGAGAAGAAAGAGGCAGCGGAATTGATAAAGTGATCTTTGAGGTTGAATTGTTTCAGCTCCCTGCGCCGGAATTTACTGTTACCTCCAATCATACAAAAGCTATTTTATATGCACATAAAGCGTTTTCTGAAATGGATAAATCCGACCGCATCCGGGCGTGTTATCAGCATGCCTGTTTGCGACACGTTTCAAATGAATTCCTGACAAATACTTCCTTGCGGGAAAGATTTTCAATCGCCGAAAAAAATTATTCAATGGCGTCAAGAATCATTGCCGATACACTTGGAAAAAATTTGATCAAACCATACGACCCTGAAAACCGTTCAAGAAAACAGGCAAAATACGTTCCTTTCTGGGCATAAATCTTATGTGACTGGCATATGGTTAAGTAAAGCGGTTGACGTTATCAGAATGCTTTATTTTGGGTCTCATATAATTTTGAACACAATATATCGGATTTTTTATGTGACTGGCATGTGACTGAGAAATAACTGTCTTGATTTTTGGGCGCAATATAAACGTAATACAAAACGTAATAGGGTTTATATCTGTTTTAATTACGATGTGTTATAAAAAATATGATTGCGCCCCGTTCTTTAATGTGATTTTTTTTGACGCAATTGGCTGTTGATTCCTGCTTTTGCTCTAAATTAAAAGGGCGCGGATTAAGAGTAAGATCAAGAGCAGGCTTATTTTAACCCAAATTCGACAACTATTTTTTAAATATATAGTGATATCAGTAATATATAAAATCTTGACGTTATTTTTCCTCACTACATTTTCTGTTTTTTCTCAGCGGTGTCCTGATTTTTATTTTTCTTAATGGTTGTTTCTTTATTTCCAGCGCGTCATAAATCTCCTG
>JAJRPH010000550.1 GCA_024280875.1 Deltaproteobacteria bacterium
ACATCGTTTCCGGTCGTGCGCGGACGATTATGAATGACGCCTGTGTAGCTGTATTGATTCGTATTTTTTTGATACGTATACTCATGGGGATTTTTATCCAGTCCGCAGCATTTATATTCAGGATTCGATGATGCGAAAAGAGGGTGGGGCAGGTTGATATTCCAGAACTCCCCCGGATTCAGCATTTTTTTCATCACGGCAGAAAGTACCTTAGATACATGTTGACCCGTAATTTGCCAGTCAATTGTTTGCTCCGGGGCAATATACTGCGATATGGCGATTGCTTTACATCCTAAGATGGCAGCTTCTCTGGCTGCTGCTACCGTACCGGACTGATAGACATCCGTCCCGAGATTGGCTCCGGGATTTATACCGGCAATTATCCAGTCTGCTGAAGGGGCAAAGTGTTTTAAGGCCAGCCTTGTACAGTCTGCTGGCGATCCATCCACAATATATTTAAAGTCTGACACCTGTTCAGCACGCAAAGGATCTCTTAAAGTTACACGATGACCGGCACAGGATTGCGGATAGCGCGGGGCAACAATAATAACGTCTCCCATGGACAAAACTCCATGGTATAAAGAATCGAGACCCGGTTCATTATACCCGTCATCATTTGTCAGTACGATTTTCATCGGTTCACCTTTATTTTTTTTGCAAAATCAGGCACGACCAGTTTTTCTCTTCAGATGTTAACAGACATTTAAAATATTTTTCCGTGTACCGGCCAATAACGGCATCGATTTCCTCCGGACGGATACCGGATAAAACAACAGGAGCACCGGGGTTGGAACTTTTTAAAATAACCGGAAATAATTTCATGATATCCGGGACTCTGAGGTTTGCTGTTATGAATGAAAATGTTGAGTCCGGTTGTTCAGATGGGTTTAAAATCCGGATTCTGTTTTCCAATCCGTTGATTCGTACATTTTTTTTCGCCTCACTGATGGAACACGGGTCTGTGTCTACCCCGATGCCGGTTTCAATGCCGAATCTTAAGGCCGCAACGGCCAGAATACCCGATCCGGTACCGATGTCAAGAACCGTTGAATGATGAAAGTCCCGGATTAGTTTTTGGTCTTTGAGCGCGTATTCAATCCCCTGAACTGAAAGCCGTGTGGTGGGATGTTCTCCGGACCCGAATGAAATACCCGGGAAAATATCGATGACAATATCCTTATTCTCCTGGGAATGTTTTATATTATAAGGTTTTACGATGACCGATGATGAAATCTTTACTGGCCGGTTGAATGATTTTTCAACATAGGAGTTGCCAAAAACATATGTATATTCCAGTTCTCCTTCAGATATTAATCCATTAATCGCTTTTCTGATCTCATTTCTTTTTATGTTTAATTTCGATAACAGAATATTATCTATTGAAGAACGGGACAGTTTTCTGTCCGAATTTATAACCAGTTCTAAAATTCTTTGTTTTAATGTTTGATTATCGATTAAAATCTTACATACCTCTGATAAATTTTCTACCTTCCGGTATCAGCTTTTCTGGCTGTGACAATGCAGTCCATCTTTTCTCCATGTCGTATCTGACGGATATCTGAAAAACCGGCAGCTTCCAGGCCTTGCTTTACTTCTTTAAAAGTATACGTATCACCCCCTTCAGTCGCCACGAGCATATTTAAGGCAAAGACAGCCCCTGCCGGCGGTGCCGTCCGGTCTTCATCCATAATATGATCCCTGATCATCAGTGTGCCGCCGGGCGTGATTGCCTCATGAATTTTTCGGTACAATTCAATATTTTGATTTGGACTGTTCTGGTGGATAATAGCGGAAAGCAGCGCAAGATCGCATTCCAGGGGCAGCGGGTCTATATAGAAATTTCCTTCGACCAGTTCCACACGATCTATAAGCCCGGATGCGGTAAGTCGTTTTTCAGCTAAGGGAAGAACCGGTTTCAAGTCAAAGACTACTGATGTCATGTCAGGATTCTTCTCCAGAAATGAAATTGTATATGTCCCGGATGCGCCGCCGATATCAAGGAGTTTTTGATATGAAGACAGATCAAGTTCCTTAGTAATTTCACGGGAAAGTTCTTTGCCGATCACATGCATGGCACCGATAAATGCATTTAAGGTGTGTTCGTCTTTGTCAGCAACCGGTATATGGTCGCGAGCCTTTCCCTGGCGAATTGCTGTTGTGAGATGGCTCCACGTATCCCACAGTTCATTCATATGCAGGATCATAGGGATCAGTGTTTCCGGATGATCAGAAGAAAGCCACGCTCCGTCAGGTGTCAGGACATAACGCTGGTTTTCTTTTACTAAGAGATCAAATGTGACGATAGTGTCGAGCAGACGCTTAAGAGCTCGGATATCCAAATGGTTCTTTTCAGCAAGGTCACTAACAGTATTGATACCCCGTTCGATTTGGGTGAACAGGTCAAGTTCCACAGCAGTCAGTAAAACCCGGCTTAACATAAACGCACGAATCGTTTTTAAAAGCAACATCGGGTTTTTCATTTATTCGCTCCTTTGAATCATAACGCCAATTATTCTTTTTGGAAGAATAAAACATTTTATACTTATCAGGCAACTAAATTAATTGGGAAAAATCGTATCTGAAATATTACTAATTTGAATTCGCTTGAGCTGACTAAAAAAGTGGATTAAAATAAAACAATAAAATTAGATCTGACTTTTTTAGCAAGACTATCAGATATGGATTCCATCAAAAAAGATAAAAAAACACCTGAAATTCCCGCTCGGGAAAAAATGGTTTGCCCGGCCTGCTGCTATAAACAGATTGAATCTCCTGAGTGCTTGAAATGCGGCATCATTATCAGGTCATTCAACGTGATGGAAAGAAGGCTACTTTTTTATAACCTGTGTGTACAATTGTTTATCTTTTTAAACCGGAGATCCGTATCGCATTTGAAGAATAAAACATTTTTATTATCACCAGACAACGAACATACTGAAAATAATCTTATTCGCATTATCAGTAGATATAATTATTTTAAGTGTAGAGATGAAGCGGTTTGGGCATGTTTTTTGTTTATTTAATTAAGCATACAATCGCATGCCGGTTTCTGTTTTTCACGCTGCTTTTTTTCCACTTTATGATTGACCTCTCATTTGTCAGGAAAAGATATTCACAAGATTAACATTAAAAGAGAATATTACTGAATAGGCCTGCAAAAAAATCAAATATTAAATAGTGATCTTTACGGATTGTTTGAATTCGATTCGTGAAAGGAGGCCATGTGAAGGAAAGGGTCACACATCATCCGAGTTTCAGGATATGTGTATTTTTTCACATAAGGTTATTGCTTTATATTGCCTCCGCGTTCCTGATCGTTATCCCCGTTACCATTGGATTTACCTCTGAACCCCCAAAAGTTGAAAAAGTTTCGCCCCAGCCTGAAAATGAAGCTGTTTATATCATGACACCCCAGCCCGGCGCGTCCATGAAATTTGGCGTTGTCATTACCCCGGATCAATATATCCGGTCTATGGATTATCGATTCTCCTCTTCTGTTATAAATCCGTTTGATGATGATTATAAAATGTCTCAACACGCCAATGTGTCGACAGTTGTGCTTATCGCTCTGGATGAGTTTAAATTTTTTTCCGGCTTTAATAACTGGATCCATGGAGTGGAGAAAACCATGAACGGTTATTCCCGGAAACTCATGCTTACCGGAGAATTTAACCTTGATACGCGCAATACCGATTCGATCGATTATATCGAAAAAGTCAATTTTGCCGGTGAATTATACAAAGAAGAAAATGTCAGGTCATTTCATCGCAATAAAAT
>JAJRPH010000551.1 GCA_024280875.1 Deltaproteobacteria bacterium
CTTAACTCATTGATTTTATCAACATTAAGTCCTTTATAATCGGTTAAGATAACAATTTTGGACTCAGTAAACTTTTGATGAAGTTCTTCAACAAGCTGTTGTTTGTCACTCTTATTTAGCAATTTTACACCTCCTTTCTGTATCTGTAAAAACCAAAGGAAGCCACAGAAAAAAGCAAGACTGCCTCGGCAGGACGGAAAATCCGATTATACACTGACAATCAGTGAACCTACGGTCTTTGACAGGATTTTTTATTTATTTATATTATAACGTAATGTGTTTTCAGCATTAATGCTGAGATACATTAATTACTATTTGGTAATCGGACAATTGTTCAGATTCTATTTCAGCAAATCTTTTACATAAACCGGATCAATTTTGAATCCAGGACCCATTGTCGTTGAAACACCAACACTTCGAACATATGTCCCTTTACTGGAAGCCGGTTTGTTTCGCACCACTGAATCCACAAACGCAATTATGTTTTCAAGGATTTTTTCCGGACCAAAAGAGACTTTGCCCATGGGCGCATGGATAATTCCCGCTTTTTCAACTCGATAATCGATCTTGCCCGATTTTAATTCATTAACGGCTTTTGCGACATCAAAAGAGACGGTCCCGGTTTTCGCATTAGGCATCAATCCTCTGGGACCGAGTATTTTTCCTATTTTCCCGACCGACCCCATGACATCCGGTGTTGCTACTGCTTTGTCGAAACCATACCATCCGCCTTTAATCTTTTCGATTAGATCTTCATTCCCTACAAAATCAGCCCCGGCATCTGCTGCTTCTTTTTCCTTTTCACCTTTGGCAAAAACAAGCACCTTCACCTCTTTTCCGATCCCATTGGGCAAAATGATTGATCCCCGCACCATTTGATCCGCATGCCTCGGGTCGACACCCAGTTTGACAGCAATATCAATGGTTTCATCAAACTTTACAAATGAAGACTCCACCGCACCCTTGACAGCCTCTTCAAATGTATACCGCTTTAGCGGATCGACCTTTGATTTTGCTTCTTGAAATTTTTTCCCATGTTTCGACATTTTATCCTATTAACTCCTTTGTAAATTAAACGACTTCAAGCCCCATACTTCTCGCCGTTCCTTCGATAATCCGACAGGCATTTTCCAAGTCGTTCGCATTTAAATCCGCCTTTTTCAATGTCGCTATTTCAGCGACTTGATCTTTGGTGACCGTACCGACTTTAACCGTTTTGGGTTCACCGGATCCCTTTGCAATACCGGCAGCCTTTTTCAGCAAAACCGATGCGGGCGGCGTTTTGGTTATAAAGGTAAATGACTTATCCTGAAAAACAGTTAATACGACCGGAATAATCATCCCTTCTTCGTTCGAGGTCCGGGCATTAAATGCCTTGCAGAAATCCATAATATTTACGCCATGCTGACCCAGAGCAGGACCAATTGGCGGTGAAGGATTGGCCTTTCCGGCCATTACTTGAAGTTTGATCTGTGCGATCACTTTCTTTGCCATGTCAATTTTACTCCCGATATTTTTTAATTACCAAGCAAAAACATTAAATCAGTTTCTAACTCGGTAGGGACTTTCGCCACCATCCTGGTGCCGGATTTTTTTTGAATCTGTTAATTTTTTGAAACCTGAACGAAATCAAGCTCTACCGGTGTTGAACGTCCAAAAATACTCACCAGAACTTTCAGCTTACCTTTCTCAGGGTTGACATCCTCAACGGTCCCGTTAAAGTTTGTAAACGGTCCGTCAACAACACGGATTTCATCCCCGATTTCAAAATAAAACTTCGGTTGGGGTTTCAGTTTACCAGCTTCCATCCGTTTTAATATATATTCGGCCTCTTCATCAGTAATTGCTACCGGTTTATCCCTGCCCCCCAGAAATCCGGTGACTTTCGCCGTTGAATTAACCATATGCCATGTGTCTTCATCAAGCGCCATCCGAATCAGGATATACCCCGGATAAAATTTACGGCTGGACGTTTTACGTTTCCCTTTAATCAGTTCGACAACCTGCTCAGTTGGTATAACCACTTCCCCGAATTTTTCAGGATCAGAGAATGCAGCAATTCTCTCTTCAAGATTTGCTTGGACCCGAGCTTCAAACCCGGAATAGACATGCAGAATATACCATTTGAGTGCCATGCGTTTTTACCTCACAAACGAATTCTAAAGAACCAACCGGATCAGGTTCGACAGGCCGATATCAACCATTCCCAGAAAGAATGCCACCACAAAAACAAAGACTATAACAACCGCGGTCGAGCCGATCGTCTGTTTTTTGGTAGGCCAGGTCACTTTGGTCAATTCCACTTTCACTTCTCTGAAAAACTGTATCCAGTTACCAAAGTACTTATCCGCCAGTTTCATTACAGCAGACTGTCCTGTACCCGATGGTTTTTTAACTGCAAAAACCTTTTTCTTCTTTTCTGCTCCGGATTGCGCAACCGAAATGCCGGTACCATTTCTACTTGATTCGGCATTTCCGGCATCGACAATAGTTCCTGTCGCATCAGATGCAACACCACTTTGCTTTATTATCTTTTTCGATGCTGTTTTTTTCTTTTGAATACGTGCCATTAAAACTCCTAAAATGTCGAAAGCTCTAAGTTAAAAAAGTTAAACAATCACTGATCATGATAATGTGCTTTCAACTTTTGAGCTTCCGATAATTTTTTATGGCAGGCCAGGAGGGATTTGAACCCCCAACCCCCGGATTTGGAGTCCGACGCTCTGCCGTTAGAGCTACTGGCCTTTACCTGAAAGCTTAAACAGTCGGTTCATTTTTCTTTTTAACAAGAAAAACGAGTATGCACCGCTTATTTATTTTGTCTCTTTATGCTTTGTATGCGTCTTACAAAACCGGCAATATTTCTTAAATTCAAGTTTCTCCGGTTTAGTCCGTTTGTTTTTAGTTGTTGAATAATTTTTTTGTTTGCATTCAGTGCACGAGAGGATAACATTAACTTTCACAAAACACCTCTTATCTACCTATTCTATAATTTCACTAACCACACCTGCACCGACAGTCCGGCCGCCTTCTCTGATCGCAAAACGCAATTCCTTTTCCATTGCGATCGGCGTGATCAGTTCCGCAGATATTGTTACATTATCACCAGGCA
>JAJRPH010000552.1 GCA_024280875.1 Deltaproteobacteria bacterium
GATGAAGCCATAGAAAAGAATCTTATTTCTGATAAAAGCACAGTAATCTTCTCAGGTCTCGGCGCAGGGGTTACGTGGGGGGCAATCGTTTTTCGGTTTGGATAAATAATCTTTCCAAATAAAATTTCTTAATTGAATCCCGGTCATCAAACAGGTGATCGGGATTTCATTTTTTTTGCATCAATAGAAGACACCAGCGTAAAATCTGCTCGTTGCCGCAATTCGGACACCGAATCCGTGCAAAAAAGCAAGGGCAAACATTCGTCAATTTTTCAGCGAAGGCAGGGGGCGGGAATCCAGGAGTTGCTGCCTGGTCTTATTGAGAAGTTGCAAGGTCAGGGCTTATCTCTCAGAAACATTGAATAATTTCTTTTTCTGTATTCTCCGGGTGACAGGCCCGTCAAGCTTTGAAAAGCGCGACTAAAAGCACATGTTTCACTATATCCAAGAGCCTCTGAAATTTCTTCAATATTCAGCGTGGGGTCTCTTAAAAGATTTAAAGAATGATCCTGATGTAAAAGTGTGGTTTGATTTCAGGGAAGGTAAAACAGACAGCGGGTTGGGAGGTCCTCCGGGCAAGATAGGTATAAAAATAGAAACCGCAGCAGATAACGGCCATAAATTATGGACCGGCAAAATGAATGCTCTGGTGGCGTTGACCATGAAAAAATTAAAAATTACTGGCCCGATGGGAAACCTGTTAAAACTTCAACCATTGCTCAAAAAATTTTCTGTTACTTATAACGAGACGCTCAAAGAAATGGGCAGGGAAGATATTATTTTATAATCGAAATTCAATTGGTTATTGAGAGCCGGATTAGGAGAGCTGAAATGGATGTTAAAACGTTTGAAGAGATTGTCTATGACAAGGATGAAGAGACCGGCATCATCACGGTTGCTATCAACAATCCCAAGATCAAGAACGCCTTGACCCTGGGGGTGTGCCTCGAACTGTACTGGGCGGTGGATGCCATGCAAAAGGATGACACGGCCAGAGCCATGATCCTTACTGGAATTAAACCCGAAGATACCGATGATCCAACAAAAGAGGCCTTTTGCAGCGGCGGCTATTTCAATCCCTCCTATCTGCAGAGCCTTGATGAGGAGAAAAAGAAACAGATCGATTTTACCGATATCGCGCAAAAGAAATTGTGCCTCAAGATGTGGGAGTTTGACAAGCCGTTACAGCGCAGCAGCTGTTTGAACTGGGTATCGTCAACAAAGTCCTTCCCCACGATCAGCTGTTGCCTCATGCCAGGGAGACAGCCTTGAGGCTGATACCCCCGGCGGGTGCCGGCCTGGCTGTGAGGCTGACAAAACAGGCCCTGCACCGGCCCCTGATACGGGCCGTGACAGAGACCCTGGACCGAGAGAATGAGTACCTGAACAAAACTTTTTCCTCAGCTGATTTTTTTGAAGCATTGACGGCAAAAAGGGAGAAAAGGGCGCCGGTATTCAAGGGAGAATAAAGATTAGCTCGCGCGTGTCAGCCATTGAAATAAAAAACTATGTCTTCAGGCTGAAATGCCTTATTCCTGAACCGCTCCGACTCGTGAGAAAACCGGGCTAACAATACTGATAATCAAATTCCGTTTTTGGGCAACAGTGATTTTATATATTATTTCGGATAGATAAATATTTTGACTTTTTACGCAAATGTCAAAGGGGATGAGTTGAAAAAAATACTTGACAAAATAAAAAGATAGTGTAAAGGATAATTAGTTATCTGGTTATATATAACAGCAAATAAATTTAGTTGATAAAATTTAATGTGAATTAAAAGCCTGTTTGAGGGGAACGATGAATCAAAAAGTCCTTGTTTTTGAACCAACAAAGTGTGTTGGCTGCAAAATTTGTGAAACATGGTGCAGTATCACGCATTACAATGTCAACAACCCGGCGAAAACATGCATCAAGGTAATACGTGATCATGAAAATCTCATTGATCATGGGATTATTTGTCACCAGTGTGTTGATGCACCGTGCATAAAGTCATGTAAGTTTGATGCTTTATACAAAGACAAGAGAACCGGTGCGGTTCTTGTTGATAGAGAAAAATGCAATGGGTGCAGAAAATGTATTCGTGCCTGCCCCTATGGCGCACCTTCCATGCACCCTGAAGAAAAACTGGTTCTTATCTGTGACCTGTGCAACGGAGTCCCCCAATGTGTCGCCAATTGCCCGGAACAGGCCATCCAGTATTTAGAACGCCATAAGTCAGAGCGGCTTTACAGATCGAAAATTGCAGAAAACGCTGGAAGGGGAGGCAATCGTCATGACTAAAATGCCGGGTATTACGGGAAAAATTTTAAGAGTCAATCTTACTGACCAAAACATTCAAATTGAAGATACGCCGTCAGATATTGTCAGTAAATATCTGGGTGCGAGAGGGTTTGGTATTTATTATTTGAATAAAGAAGTTAATCCGGCTGTTGATCCTTTGGGACCGGAGAATAAATTGATATTCATGAACGGAACACTCGCCGGCTCCTTAATCCCAGGCAACAACAAAGTCAATTTAACGTTTAAGTCTCCTTTAACAAATACTTATTCATTTTCCTTATGCGGGGGCCACTGGGGGCCGGAGTTAAAATTTGCCGGGTATGACGGATTGATCATTGAAGGTAAAGCCAAAAAGCCTGTTTATCTCTGGATTGATGATGAAATAGTTGAGATCAGACCAGCGGAGCAGCTCTGGGGTAATATTATCAGCGAATGTGATCAAAACATTAAAAAGGAACTGGGCGGAGATACACAGGTCCAGGTTGCTGCCATCGGTCCCGCAGGAGAAAATTTAAACAAAATGGCATGCATTACATCCGGCATTCATCGGGAATTTGGACGCGGTGGATGCGGTGCGGTAATGGGTTCAAAAAACCTGAAAGCCATCGCGATTCGTGGGACACAGGATGTCTGTTTCCATGACGTCGAACGAATGAAGGAACTGGTGCAAAAGTTTTACGCACAACTCAAATCCAGTCCTAAAATTCAAGCGCGAAGAAATTACGGGACACCTGAAATGGTGAAAGATATCAATGAACGAGGACTTTGGTGCACAAGAAATTTTTCAGAAGGGTATTTTGAAGACGGATTTAAATTAGAAGGTCCTCAAATGCGCAGGGATATTGTGGTGGGTGATGCCTCTTGTTTTGGGTGCCCTGTAGCCTGTGGCAAACGGAGTTACGTGGTCACTGAAAAATATGGTCCGATGCGCATCGAAGGTCCTGAGTTTGAAACCATCGGCCTGCTTGGACCTAATTGCGGTGTCGGTGACTGGGATTATATCGTTAAGGCAACAAAGATTTGTGATGATTACGGCTTTGACACCATGAATGCCGGTGGATGCGTGGCCCTGGCAATGGAATGTTTTGAAAAAGGTATTATCAATCTTAAGGATACTGATGGAATTGAGCTGCGGTTTGGAAATGGTGATGCATTGGTGAAGATCCTTGAAATGATGGCACTGCGACAAGGAATAGGAGATATCTTAGCAGAAGGGATTAAGGCTGCTTCGGAAAAATTCGGTGCTCCTGAACTGGGAATGCATTCCAAGGGTCAAGGCTTTGCTGTCTATGACCCAAGGGGA
>JAJRPH010000553.1 GCA_024280875.1 Deltaproteobacteria bacterium
AATCAGCGCCTGTTTTTTTTTCTCAACCGGTGCCGGCACTCCGTACAGTTCGATCAGGGACAGAACCTGGTAAAAATCATCAGACGCTTTTTTCAGCAGTTTAATATGCTGATCACCGGTAACGCTTTTGGCCAGCTGGTAGGTATTATACGCCACGGACCGACGGTTTCGGGCCAGATTTACAAAGTTTTTCGTTTTTTTATTAATTAAAAATACCTGTTCGAATAATTCAGCGCCCTTTTTCCACTCACCATTTTCCTGATAGGCCAGACCCAGGCGGTCTGAAATTTCCCCCTTGAGTTCAATCAGGCGTTCCGGAAAATCCAGTGCCTGGCTTATCTGACGAGTGAAATTCGATAGATTTTCACTGGCATTTACTACTGGCAGGCTTCCCGGAATTTTGGAAATGGCGGCATTGTATTTTTTGGCCAGCTTTGATGCGGATTTGTTCAGCCGCTCCTGTTCACCGACAAACACCAGCATTTTTTCCTTATAGACTTGCCACTGCGACGATGGCGGAGGAGATACTTTTCCGGTGAGATCCGCCATCTTCAGGTTCTGTTCGGACTGACCCCGGGCGATTTTTACGGCCAAGATTTTTGTTTTTGCCGTGTTGAGGCCCGGATTAATAATCCGGTCTTTCATATACCGGTTCAGTCGGTCAAAGGCGCGCGACGGAGCCATAGGATCTATATGGCTGTCAATGAGTTCGATTGCTTTTTTGTAAGCAATAATCGTATTTTCGATATCATTATTTTGAAACGCGCATTCTCCATAGCGCTTAAAGAAAACGATCTGAGTGTTCGTATCTGAAAATTCAATATCACTTGCCTGACGGAGGGTGTAAAAATCCAACGCCTTTCCGTATTGCCCCATTAAATAATAAATATTGCCCAGGTTTAATTCCAGGTTAACGGCATTTTCGGCATTTTTGACATGATCGTTTAAAAAGTATGCCTTTTGATAAGACATTAATGCCTGTTCCAGCTGTCTTGATTTCCCGTAAACGGTTTCAAGTACTTCATACACGTATCCAAGGGTCTGATGGAAATATTCGACGCTGCTGTTGAAACGGATCGATTTTTCAATCAGCTTTCTGGCTTGGCTTGCAGAATCAAAATCATTTAAGTAGGTCAGACATAAGCCGGTACAGTATAGCCAGACAGGATCATTGGGGAAAGAATTCAGCTTTTTACGGTATTTATCAAGGACGTTTAAAATGTCGCCGGATATCGCGGCGCATTTGATATACCCTCGATGGGCTTCGACAATCCGGTCATCATAATCAATCAGTTCCTTGAACGTATTGCGAGCTGATGGAATTTCACCCAGCCGAAATAAAAATTCCCCGGCGGAAACATTTTTGCGAATATAGCCCAGACGGGCCAGCTGATAAATTCGGTCCGTAGAATCCCGGTGACTGATTTCCGTTTCATAAAGATCAATGGCTTTGCGAAACTGTTCTTCCCGGAAAAGAATTTCTGCCAATGAGAGCCGGGCGGCGGCTGTCTGGGTGGTGAGGCCTGGGAATGTATCAAGAACATTCTGATAGGCAGCCTTTGCCTGGACCAGATCACCGGCTTCATAATACAGATCACCGATGCGGTTTAAAGCGCCCATGGAAAGCGGCGGGGCGGACACTTGATTTTTAATTGCCGCAAGATTGAGTCTCTTGATTTTTTCAACCATGCCGCTATAGGCAAAATCACTTAAAATGTTGTCAATGATTCGATCTACGGCTTTATCCACCCAGTACCGCTCTTCAGGGTAATTGATAAGAATCAGGCGGTACGTCTCTATTACTTGATTGCTGGTCGCGGTTTTACCGTAAATTTCCGCTTTGAGAAACAATGCCTGTGCTTTTTGAGAATTTTCGGTTGAATCGTCTGCTATTAACGCATCAATCCATTCAAGGGCTTTTGATAAATTCGACAGGCTGTCGCTGCCTTTTAATAAGATGGTGACGCTTTGAATTCGGGCTTCGGCAGCGATTATTCCCGGATATTGCCGCGCGATTTGGTCCAGACGGGCCAGGCTTTTTTCAAGAACATTTTGTGTTTCCGATGCACGGGCAGCTGATTCTGCGGTTGTCTGAAATTTAATATTGATTTGTCTGATTTCCGCGAGTATGGATTCGGGAACAATGTCTTTATATGATGTGCGGATGTACTGATAAGCCCCCAAAGCCGATGCCGTCAGGTTTAATTCATGAAATATGCCGGCCACTTCATTTCCGGCTTTTGCACTTACATCGTGATCGTCGGGAAAATTTTCAATGACGCTGATATACGACAGCAGGGTCACAAACGGATTGTATGGAATCCGGTCGGCGATTTTTTCAGCAATCAAAAATTGATCGTCGGAAGTGTCTGCGTTACGGATATAGCCTTCTTCCGGAACGGTCCAGCAGTTGCTGACGCCGCCAATGTCGGAAAGGAAATAAATCCTGTTGTTAGCTGCAAACGGCTTGAATGAAACATTATTTAAAGGGGTCACCGGATAGGGGATATTGCCGGGTGCATCGATCCTGATTCTGCAGATAATTGA
>JAJRPH010000554.1 GCA_024280875.1 Deltaproteobacteria bacterium
AAACGGGTGTTTGACCTGAAACAGTATATTGATGAACTGTTAATAAGCATTCGGCCCAAGTTTAAAAATACCAAACACGCCATTCGAATCATCTGTCCGGAAAGAATAAGGATAAAAAGCTATCCCGGCGCATTTGCGCAGATACTGACAAATCTGGTGATGAATTCATTGATCCATGGTTTTGACGGAATCGAAACCGGCGAGATTGTCATTGAAATCACCCGGCATGAACAGGAAATCCGAATGCGATACAGTGACAATGGCAAGGGAATGGATGATGATACTCTGAAAAAGATTTACGAACCTTTTTTTACAACCAAGCGGTCTCATGGAGGAACCGGGCTCGGGATGCATCTGGTTTACAACCTGGTCACCCAGACCATAGACGGTGTGATTGAATGTTCGAGTTCACCGGAAAACGGAACCGTTTTTACAATCTGTTTTCCTTCGTTATCTTAGGTGTACATCAAAAGACAGGAAGATTGAACAAAACAAGCGGTGTGAGATGTTAAATTCTTAAGAGGTATTTCTAAAATGAATGTCGATGTGAAGGCGCTCGGCGAGTTTGAAGATTCATTGAATCCGGCATTTCCTGAAAAAAGCGGAATTGTGCCGGAAATTCTGGGCTACGGTGAAATTTCAACGACTTTTTCCATGGCATCCATGTCGGATATCGCGTTTAAACGGATGCCGCCCTTTGAAAACTCCGAGCAGATTACGGCTTATAAAAAAGCCGTTAGAAAATACTGTTCGATGCTGACGGATATATGCGATATCCAGGTTTCTGACTATGCCTTTTATGATTTTTTCAACTGTCATGAAGAACATATTCTGTATGTTGCGCAACCCAGGCTATCCCAGGAATCCATCGGTCACAATGTGCTGAAAACCTGTACCCGTCATGAACTCGAAACCATGGTTATTGCCATGATGAAACGCTTTATCCTGCTTTTTAAATTTAATTATGAAAACAGGCAAAACGAGTCCATCGGTCTTGATGGCCAATTATCCAACTGGAGTTTTCATTTATCCGGGAAAAATGATACGGACCCTGTATACTTTGATATTACGACGCCTCTTTTCCGTATAAAAGGCAAAGAGCAGCTGGATACGGGGATTTTTTTAAAAAGTTGTCCGTCCTTTCTGACCTGGCTGGTTCGATGGCAGTTTCTTGACGAAGTGCTGGACCGGTATCATGATGTGCATATGATTTTAATTGATATGGTCGCCAATTTCCACAAAGAATGCCGGGAAGATCTCATTGACAGCGCTTTGTCGATCATTAATGCTTATCTTGAAAAAGAAAATTTGCTTACAAAGATTCATATTCTGAAAAAATCAGAAGTAGACAATTACTATAAGAATGATGCATTTATCTGGTCACTTTTTTTATCGCTCAGGCGTTTTGATCGATTTATGAAAACAAAAATATTCAGGCAGCGGTATAATTTTATTCTGCCCGGAAAGATCAGTCGATAGATTATTTTTTAATTTTTTCCGGTGTCTCCGGTTTTTGATAAGGACTAAATTATATGTGTGATACCCATGTACTGATAAAAAATAATGTTGTGTATTTTTCTAAAAACAGTGACCGGGAACCCGGTGAAGCGCAGCTGGTCGTTCGCATCCCTTCAGAATCAAATATTAAGCAGCAAAAGCTTAAAACGACTTATATTACCATTGATCAAAGCGACAGGCGGCATGGGGTGATTCTAAGCAAGCCGTTTTGGATATGGGGCGCAGAAATGGGAGCCAATGACCGGGGTGTTGTCATTGGAAATGAAGCTATATATTCCCGCGTGATTGAAAAAAAGCGTGGACTTATCGGCATGGATCTTCTCCGGCTTGGACTTGAAAGAGGGGATACTGCCGAGCATGCCATGCATGTGATTATCGAATTGATCGAAAAATACGGGCAGGGGGGTGTTTGCGGTTATCGTGATCAACACATGCGCTATGACAACAGCTTTATGATAGCCGATTCAAATCAGGCATGGATTCTGGAAACTGCCGGCCGTTTCTGGGTTGCCAAAAAAGTGATATCGTTCGCCGCCATCTCAAATTGTCTGACTATTGGCGAAGATTATGATTTGAAATCAGACGGACTTGAGGACAAAGCAAAACAAAAAGGGTTTTTTAAAGCCAAGGGCGCATTTAGCTTTAAGAAAACCTTTGATACCCGTTTTATTCCGTTTTTCGCTGCTTCCCGCCATCGGCTTCAGTCAAGTCATAACTGTCTGCAGCAGACGTTCCAAGGGCAGCAGATCAATATACAGCAGGTGATGAATAATCTGCGAACGCATTATGATCAATATGTATCGCCTGCCACCGGAACAAACCGTGATATCTGCATGCACGCCGGCGGTTTTGTTCGAAGAAGTCAGACCTGCGGTTCATTGGTGTCAAGATTGTGGGATAATAAAAGCGTCCATTTTTGTACCGGGACATCAGCGCCCTGTATGTCGATTTTTAAGCCTGTGTCATTTGATTTTGATATAGACTTCAGTGTATTAAATTCTGACGAAACAACCGTTGAGGGTTCTTTGTGGCAGAATCATGAATACATTCACCGCCGTCTGATTTTTATGGATAAAAAGCGCTATGTGCTGCAGGAGTCGATCGCTCAGACAGAAAATGAGATGTTGTCTGTTTTTGAAGAAAAAGAATTTAAGCCTTCCAGAGATGACGTGATAAAAGCCGATGATATAGTTCGTAAATGGACGGACCGATGTTTCTATGAGTACCGGCATCACACGTTTCATTATCCATTCATGAGCCTGTATGGTAGATTCTGGAAAAAGACAAACGAGCAGGACGGGTTTAATTTTTAAAAAAATTAAAAGGTTTGTGGCCACTAAATCGCGCAATTTTTTATTGATTTTATGAATTATTATAATTACTTGTTTCATGAAACATGATTATTCTACTTGATATTTGATCACCTGGTTACGCTTGAGTTTTTGTTCTAAGAGGATATTCAAGTCGATTCCAGGCCGTATTTTTGAAGTTTGTTGTATAACGTCCGCCGGTTGATACCCAGTTTCCGTGCCGCCTTGCTTTTGTTGCCACCAACGGCTTCCAGCGTTGATAATATACTTTCCCGTTCAATCCCTTCCAGGGACTGGGATCTGTTGCTTAATGGCAGGCCCCCCGCAACCCGCTCCATTTGCGCATCCGATTCTGCAATACGCATCGGGAGCACCTTTTCACTGATGTACTCATCCAAAGTGAGGATTGCCGCCCGTTCCACGGCGTTCTCTATTTCCCGGATATTGCCGGGCCAGTCATGCTTGAGCAGCATATCCATGGCGGTGGGTGTAAATCCTTTTATTTTTTTACTGTTTTTTTTTGCATAAATGGTTAGAAAATGCTGGGCCAGTAAAGGAATATCTTCGATTCGTTCTCTTAACGGCGGGATATTCAGATTGACCACGTTTAGCCGGTAATAAAGGTCTTCCCGGAATTTTCCGGATGCGACATTGTCCGATAAGTTTTGATTGGTTGCCGCCATGACACGCACATCAACGGTGATTGTCGTTTCACCGCCGACCCGCTGGATTTCTCTTTCCTGAATAACGCGAAGGAGCTTGGCCTGCATGACAATGGACATTTCCCCGATTTCATCCAGAAAAATCGTCCCTTTGTCAGCCTGCATAAATCGTCCTTCCCGACGCTTGTCAGCCCCGGTAAAGGCGCCCTTTTCATGACCGAACAGTTCAGACTCCAGCAGGGATTCCGGCAAAGCAGCACAATTGATCGTCACCAGTGGGCCGTTGCGTCGATTGCTGTTTGCATGGATCGCGCGCGCAATAAGTTCTTTTCCCGTGCCGCTTTCCCCGGTAATCAGAACGGTTGCTTCAGAAGGCGCGATCATGGCAACCATTTCCAGCAATTTTTTCATCGGCGGACTGGTGCCGATAATATTTTTTATTGCCATGCCGGAGTGGAGCTTTTCCTTTAATGTCTTGTTCTCCTCTTTCAATTGTATATGCTCTAAAGCCCGCTTGATGACCAGCTTCAACTCATCAAAATCGAGCGGTTTGGTCAGGTAATCATAAGCGCCGCTTTTCATGGCATCCACGGCTGATTCAACCGAGGAATAGGCGGTCATGATCAGTACGGGTATAGACGGGTTATACGCTTTAATGTTCGACAATGCCTCAATTCCGTCCATAACCGCCATCCGGACATCCATCAGGATCAGATCAAAAGCCTTTTCTTTAACTTTTGCCACGGCGGTTTCGCCGTCGTCCACCCCTTCCACACGATAGCCCCAGCTCTTAATGATTGTTTTTAATGTGGAGAGATGGCCGGTGTCATCATCAACAACAAGGATTAAAGGTTGTGTTCCTGCACCCATTATTTTTTCTCCTGTTCTTCATTAACAGTCGTGACGGGAATTTGGATGGAAAAAACGGTCCCCTTGCCGGACTCGCTATTAACGGATATTTTCCCTTCATGGGCTTCAATGATTTTATGAATAATTGCCAGGCCAAGCCCTGTTCCCGTCGATTTGGTGGTAAAATACGGCTCAAATATATGATTCAGATTTTTTGAAGAAATGCCTGCACCTGTGTCTTCTACATTAATTTCAATGTGCTGGTCAGCAACAAAGCGACTCCTGATTGTCAATTCACCACCTGTCTCCATCGCCTGAATACTGTTTAAATACAGATTCAGCAGGCATTGTGTGAATCGGTCGGGATCCAATATTACATCCGGCAAGTTGTTTTCCGTTTTCAGCTTGACGTTGATGTTCTTTAAATCCGCGTCATGCCTGATCAGGTGCACGGAATGATCAAGCAATGTATTGATGTCACATGGCTTTAAATTCATTTTTGACGGTCGGGCGAACTCAAGCAGTTCACTGATGACGCGATTCAACCGGTCAACTTCTTTTATCATAACATCGGCAGCGTCACTGTCATCACTGCCATCAGGAAATTTATCGCGGTAAAAGGAAGCCATTCCCTTGATCGAACTTAAGGGGTTTCGGATCTCATGGGCAACACCGGCAGCAAGGCTCCCAATCGCGGCCAGTTTTTCTTTTCGCTTGACGTCTTCGCGAAGTTGCTTGATCTCCTTTAAATCAATTAATAGAAGCACGTATCCAACAAATTCGCCGGCATCATTGATTATTCGCGCGGCGGTGACACTCAGCGGGGCAGGGGATTTGCCGGCAAAAACACAATTCATTTCATGCTCCAGTATCCGCTCCTTGTATTTAAGAGATGACACAACCTCGATCAGTTCGGCCGGCAATATCGAATCAAAGAGTTTGCCCCGGGTATCTTTAAAAGAAAGGCCGGTAATGGCCTCTGCAGCTGAATTTAACAAGACAACGCGATCGGTTCGCCCAAAAAAGATCAATCCAACCGGTATGTTTGCCACCACTTCATCGGAAATGGCACTCGTATCCTGAAGCTGTTGTTTTGTTGCGCGATAGCCCTGTGCCAGGAACAAAGTCAAAAAACCGGTAACCCCCAGAATTAACAAGATTGAGGAAACAATCACAGTGTTGCGAATATCCTCTTTCCGGGCATCTTCAAACGGGGATATGTCAAACCCGACAAAGATGATCTGTTTTTGTTTTTCATAATTTTGAGGAAAACACCAGGTGTCACGGTGCCCCTGGCAGCAGCCGGCATTTGTTCCGGACATATTTGCGGACATGTGAACTTGGGTGCCGGTGAAGGGACGAAAATAACGGTACACCTCAAATACCCTGACCCCTTTTTCTTCAACAATACGCCAATTCTCACTGGCGGATGGAGTCAATGATGCAACGGCATCCGGCGACAGATATGAACTGCCGATTTGGCGGGGATCGCTGTGCGCCAGAATTTTGCCATGTTCATCTGTGACAATCAAAGACAAAACATCCGGTTGGCCGGCAACTTCCTCGAGGAGCTGTTGAACCTGTTGTCCTTCCCAATGCATGGATTTCATCCCTGTCCGGGTGGCGGCTTCAAATGATTTAATCAGCGCTGATCCTTTTTCCGTTAAGATCTGGGACATATGACGTTTTTCCCGGTTGAGATTGTTTGCGGCAAGGACCACCACCACAATCAACAGGATCAGGGTCGCCCCGATAATCATTGTGGGCTGGACATAAAATCCAGCCGATTTTCTATAGCTTTGTTTTTTTATAAACAATTTAAACTCGTTTATTTTTATAATTTTATGCACATCAGTTAAGACTGATTCATCATGATATTAATAGCAATAATCATACCAAGCTTATCATATTTCTTTGTGTCAATAATATGATTAAACTGCTGTCAATAATTAAAATTATCGATATGCTTTATTGATCTCCGTGTGGTTTAGCTCTAAATCTGTATATTTTTTTTACAGTAACTGTATAAAAGTTATACAAGATTATCAACCTGAATGATTCAAAAGCTGCAATTTAACTGAGAGGTGTTAAAAAAATTCAGATACCGTCATACGATGCTTGATCTGATGTTCATGACATATTGGAGGTATCGAATTTCAGGTTCTGCGGGAATGACTGAAAAGAGTATTTTTTAACTTTTTTGCAAGGCGGTTAATAATTAATAAAATAATAATAGAATAATAGAATAATAGAATATTGGTATAAATTTTGCTATCAATGCCATTAACTTAACAAAGCTGTTTATAGTTCATGTAAAAAGTTTTTTTCGTTGTTTTATGGTTTCGTGGGAATTTCCGGCCCGGTCGCACTGGTTCAGTCGTTTTTGCCAAAAGCAAT